>CALBPO010000371.1 GCA_937899295.1 uncultured Opitutia bacterium | reverse complement strand
TCCTCGCGATACTCGTGACTGGGATCAGGTAGCCAATTACCGTCGATTATATATTTGTAGCGATAGCGACCTGCATTGAATTGCGTGTTGATTTCCCAGCCTGCCTCGACCTGCACCTCGCGTTTGGCACCGTCAATCCAGATAGTCTCAGAGCCCCCTACGCTCCGCTGAAGGCGGTGGGCGCCGTCGCTCCAGCTATTAAAATCACCGACTAATGAAACGGTGCTTGCCTCCTTAAAGCCTTTTATACGGAAGGTCTGTCTAGCCACATATTCAACCGCTATCGGGAAGCTACTTTTGATAGTTTTTGCATGTGTATTCAGAGGCTCTAGAGTAAAGGGTAAAACAACTAGCCCGCTAACATCATCGGCCACAGAAAGGTAGAGCACATGGTTGAGCGCATCGATCTCAGCGCTGACGCCTTCAACAGGCTCAACGTGAAATCTGTGTGTCTTGCCTGGATTGCCAAAGCGTCGTAAATCAAGGCGCAGATCACTACCTGCACTGGTACGCAATACGGGCGGCGCACCGAGGAAGGCATTACCTGCGACAAGACTTGGGCTGATGGTGACACCCGCTGGCGGAGTATCCATTTTTTCGATACTCCAATAATTAGAAGAGAGCGGCTCAAGACCATCTAGGTAGATACCGTCGCGTAGAACATCGTCGATACGGATTGCACGCTTGGTAGAATCACTACTAAGGCGGTCGCGGAGGACTAACCAACCATCTTCCCCAGAATCGAGCCCTAGCGACGCGATAGCCTGTTCAGGTAGACGAACGCGAACATGGCGCAGCGTGGCTTTAGCATGAAAGTTTGAAGTCACGAGGAAATGCGACTGGCTTTCTGGGTCTCCACGCAGATAAGCGAAGAACCAATGTCCAGAGGGGCCTACATCTTCGACCTTACCGAAGAAAGGATTATTTCGGTTAGCGTGATTAAGTAAGATGGTGTTGCCACGAGTAAAAGCACGCTCCGATTGAAGCTGGAGCAGGCGCACATACCACTTGCGCAGTTGGGCTTGCTCAAACGAAAGCCCTGCGCCATCGGCAGCACCTTCGTTCCACCATTTGTTAAACTCGGGCATCGACCAGTAGTCGAAGATTGAAGTGCGTTGATCATCACCGCCAAAGCCCTCTCTATTGAGGCCGGGTTCGCCGACTTCTTGCCCGTGATAAAGCATAATAGGCCCACGCGAGAGTCCAAAGAGCGCACCAGTAGTCGCTCGGCCGACTTGCATACCGTTACCGCCCCAAGTCTCGGGGTGTGCGAGGCGAATTTCGTCGTGGTTTTCAGTATAGCGAAGTGCGCAGTCGAAAAAGAACGCGCCAAGGCCAGTCTCCACACCTTGCAAATCGTTTGCCCAATTTTCACCAGCATAGACTTGCTCCAGCGTATCGTATCCGGGATCGTCATAAACAGCGTGGAAGCCGGCGTCGAGCAGCGCGAGCATGACGTTATCATCCCGCGAAATGACGGGATCATGCCCATGGACTTTAGCAGGATCATCATCATAAGCCTCGGCAAAGAAAAGCACCTCGGGATTACGCTCACGAGCGCGGTGAATCATCCATTTCCAAAACTCGGGCGGCACCATGTGCGCCATGTCGGCACGGAAGCCGTCGACGCCGAACTCTTGCCAGTAGGCGATAATGGAATCCATTTTTTTCTTTTTTTTTGCAACACGGGCACGGGGACTCACGGCGCTCGGATATAGAGGAGGCGCATCGCTATTAAGAAAGTCGAATCCGTAGTTCAGTTTCACCGTCTCATACCAATCACCATTCGAGGGATACCAACTGACGACGTTGTTACCCGTAACGCGTCCGTGAACTTTCTCAGGGGTAAAAAGACCATCGGCATTGCCTACGAGACGGGCAGTTTCGTTGAGAATCCGGCCAGATATTGGATGTAATGTGGGCAAGCGAAGTGGGGCTGAACCGTCAGTCACCTCGGATGTGAGGTAGAAGAAATTATTATCGGAATCGAAGTAAACGTCTTTGCGGTCATTCACGCCGAAGGCTAGTTCTGGACGGATGTCAGAGGCGTAGCTGCGGGCGACGTGGTTTGGCACGAAGTCGATCACGACTTTCAGGTCTGCCGCTTTCATACGCGCGGTAAGTGAGCGAAACTCTTCGAGACGTAGCGAGGGATTGTCAGCGTAGTCCGGAGAAACGTCAAAGTAGTCACGAATGGCGTAGGGACTACCCGCGATACCTTTAAGTAAGTCAGGATCGTCGGCAGCCTGGCCAGCCTCGCTGTAGTCGGTGGAAGTGGCCTGCTGGAGCAAACCTGTGAGCCAGATATGGCTAAAGCCGTCGGCGCGCATCCCCGCAAGTATGGAATCGCTGAGGTCGCTGAATTTGCCAGTGCCGTTTTCGGCGAGTGTGCCGTTTACCTTGCGAGTCTCATTAGCGTTGCCGTAGAGGCGTGGCAACATTTGGTAAATAACTGGCTTGGCATCAGGCGCGCCGTAGCGGCCTCGCATTTCAAGTATGCCTGAGGAATTGGGCACGTAATAAAAGGGAAGGTAGACCTCACCCTCTTTTCGACTGGTGTAGGATTTTTTGGGAGCAATCTCGCCGGATTCGCCAAGGCTGAACCACTGTACCGCACGGATCGCATCGATCCCACGACCGGCTTTAAATGAAAGCTTCATTTGCCCACCCTCCGAGCTAAGACTAACGCCTTCTAATTCGACGGTATGCCACTGGTAGTCCTTATATTGGCGGACTTCTGTAATCTCACCCTCACTGATACGCAGTGCAAAATCGGCTTGAAAGGCTAAGAATGCACGATTGCTCGAATCGACTTGGATTGCAGTCGAGCCAAAGCTGGCCCCCGCATCTAGCGCAATCCAGACGGTATTTTTTCCTGAAAAATCTAGCTCGGGCAAGTTTAGATCGACCCAGCGAGCTGAAAGTGACGAGGCAGAAAGCACAAGAGCGCCTAAGAGGCTGAGATGTAATTTAGGCATGGGTATGGTGAAAGCTTCAGTTTAGAGGAAAGATATACTTACCAGGGCAACGAAAACACTTTAATTTATATGTCTGACTATTTGACAGTTGAATGAATGCTTCTTTGCCGCCGTGGATAGCTCACTTAACTCTAGAATGCTTCATGCCGATACTCGCCCTCAGATAGCTAGTTATTTGCTGATCTTGATGGATCAACCTTCAGTTTTCCATGACTACATCAATTTTCAAGCGTCTCATATTGCTTATGTACATCAAAGAAATAGTG
>CALBPO010000370.1 GCA_937899295.1 uncultured Opitutia bacterium | reverse complement strand
GGGTTGCTCTGCAAATCGCCCGGATAAGGTCATACACATCACAGACTGACCTAATAGATCTTGCGAGACCCCATCGCCAACGGCATCCACAATCCCGGCGACTTCGCCGCCCGGTGCAAAAGGTAGTTCGGGCTTGAATTGATATTTGTTTTCAATGATCAGCGTGTCGGGGAAGTTCACGCCGCAGGCCTCAGTTGCAATGCGCACTTGACCCGCTAAGGGGGTAAGATCTGCAACCTCTTTGAGCACCAGATTTTCTGGAGGGCCAAATTTCTCGCAAAGCATGACTTTCATATTAGTGTTCCCTCTTTCGTTAACGCAGTGAAGTGAAATTTATAGTTTCAATTTACTACGCGCTAGTGCTTTAAAGTCACAAAATATCAATTTCTATAGCACATTAAGAATAAGCCAGAAAGTTTGGTAGTTTTATAATCATATAGAAGATTTGATAATGTTAAATTGTAATTAATTTAATTAGTGACCTGCGGGTTGTTCAGTGCGTGGTGCGGATTTTAAATTCTGCGCCGCGAAGGATAGCTCATTGGTATAAGTTAAAAATCAATTGATCTTTTTGTTTGACATAAAGTGCTGCATGCATTCTTCTGCAAACAACTTGGGAGAATATTCAATGAAAATCTATTTACTTGCGGCTTCGTCAATCATGATATCTGGTTCGTTGGCGCTAGCTGGCGGCTATGAGCTACAAATGCTTGACACGTCAGCAATGTATGAGGATAGGTCGTTTGTTTCTATATCTTATGGATCGATTAATTCTAACCTAAAGGGTAAAGATACAGGTGGCACAAAAGTAAAAACGTTGAAAGATCAAACATTAACAAATCTAGCTGTTAAGACCCAGGTAGGTGACTTTGGTCTTGGGCTTACCACATATCGTTCTGGAGCAATCCAAATGAGTGGATCGAGCAATTCTACTTTTACTGGCAATAGTATTGACGGGAACTATATACCGTCGGCAAACGCAGAGCTTAATACGACTGCCTTTTTGGTAAATTATAATTTGAATGATAGCTTTTCGGTTATTGGTGGGATCAAAAATAATGCACTAAACTCTTTCAATCTTACTACTATTTATGGAGCTTACGACGTTTCTAGTAAGTCCAATAGCAGTTATGTAGTTGGTTCGGCCTTTGAGAAGCCGGACATAGCGTTGCGTGCAGAATTATTATTACAGCCTTCTTCAAAAATAAAAACCACTGGGACGTATACTAGCGCCGCTGTAGATTTTCCAACAGCTATAGAAGGTTTAGGCTACACCGATATTCCAGCAGGAGTCACGGGCTCATTCGCTGCAACACTTAACACTCCTGAAATGATCACATTCAACTTTCAGAGTGGAATAGCTGCTGATACGTTGATCACAGGTTCAATCCATCAGGCTAAATGGAAATCGTCTCAAGTTAACGTTGATGTCTCGACGGCCTCTGCTGCTATTAACACCGCCGCTGCAGTGTCATCGGACTTTTCGGACTCCACAAAGTATTCAATAGGTCTCGCTCGAAAATTTAGTAGCAGTTTATCCAGTTCAATTTCATACCATCAGGAAGCTGGAAGCGGGTCAACTTCGACATCAACATTCACGATGAGCAATGGTTCTCAATCGATAAACTTAGGTTTTCGATATAGCTTTGAGCAGGCAAATTTATCCGTAGGCGTGTCTCAAACTATGTTTAACGATGTCACAGTGGACGCTAATGCTCTCACCTCACCTATCGTATACAAAAATAATACAGCTACTACTGTAGGAATTAAATTATCAACTAATTTTTAGTTGCGGAAGGCGGTATGATAAGAAGTTTCCAAACTTAAATCAGTTTGAAAATAATTTTTCTGACTTCCGTCTTTTGGCAAAGGTAGCTTACAATACACGATTTGAGTGTATATGGGCTGGGCTTGCGCTTTTCTCGCTCAATTGATGGCTTGCCTTAAAAAGCGTGTCTGCTTCGGATTGTCGCAATAAAGCGCCAGATCTTACAGAGCAAAGGATGCGATGGGTTATTTTTAACGCCTGAATTGTTTTTAAACTGGCTCT
>CALBPO010000369.1 GCA_937899295.1 uncultured Opitutia bacterium | reverse complement strand
CTGATGTACTCATTCCCCACTGCGACCCCCTCGTTAGGGGCGTCAAAGCTGGCGGTACTCTCGCTCTAAGCGGTATTTTGACCAAGGAGCTGGATCAAGTAAGGACGCATTTCTTAAAGCAATTTGCCGCGCAGCGCCCTGAAGCGGGAATCGCTATCGATAGTCGCGAAGACGGCGAATGGGGCGATTTGCTATTTACTTTGTCATAAGGGCGGAACTTCAACACAACAATACGATTCCGTGCTTGCGGAACAAAAGAAGACTCTCACATAATACTACAAATGCAAAGTATTGGGGAACGACTAGAAGAAGCACGTAAGCGCAAGGGCATCTCTCTGCGCGAAGCAGCTGAGGCGACTAAGATCCGCAGTGACTTCCTTGGGTATATCGAACAAAATAAGATGGATTTCTCTCTGCCCGAGATCTACAAGCGCGGATTCCTTAAAAACTATGCCCGCTATCTAAAGTTGGACTATGATAAGATCATGACCGACTACAACGCTCAGCAACTAAGCAAATCTCGCCTTGGCAAAAAAGCTGGCTCTGAGTGGTTCGGCCAAATGGAGGTCAAAAAAAATGAAGGTGAAGAACTAACCGATCATTCAGAGTCGGAAGAGCCCACATCCTATGGACGAATTACGGCGAAGCCAACCCGCGCTGAAGAAGCCGAAACCAATGAAGATGGGGACGAGGCAGACAAAACATTTTACATGAAGCTCGGTTTGGTTTTCGTCGGCACACTGGCTCTAGTCTTTGTAGTATTTGGCCTAATCTGGGCAATTCTAGGTAGTGGCTCAGACGATACGGATGAAGCCCCTGAGCTAAGCGACATTGCGGAGATTACACAGTCAGCCGATCCAACACCTGCAATTGTGGATTCGAACAGTGTCACTTTATTTGCCAAAGGTGGTAGCGTGTATGTTACTGTGACGCAAAAGAACGATGGAGAGCGCATCTATCGTGGCGCGATCGAAGTGGACAGCCCTTTGACCCTCGATAAAAGTGGTCCTGTAGAAATTATGTTTACTAGGGGGGAATACCTGGTGATCGAATCAGGCGACGAACGCTTCCGCCCCAGCGCTTCAGGCGCGGCTAAGATTACCATCGAGTAACTCTGAGTAGCTCTTTGCAGTCGCGTCTTTGCGGGCCGACACGCTTGATCTAGCGTATCAAAGACTTGTAGTCGTCAAAATGGCCAGTGAACCCGCCGGGGACACCCTTACTAATCACCGCGACCGCATCGTGCGAGTGCAAAGATTCTAGATGGGCGCAGGCTACTTGGAAATCAACAATCTTTGGTTCGTCATCGAGTTGCTCGTAAAGCAGGCGGGCGGCGTCCTCGACAAATTTAGTGAAGGCACCATTCATCTCAGCGAAGGCTTGTTCATCTTCACGCTTGACCATGACTTGCGTCTCCGTTTGCAAAGCTTTGAGGCAGAGTTCTTGCAAGCGTTCAAGGCTTAGGTGCTGGCCTTCGGCCACCTCAACACTGACACGAGCCGTACTGCGCTGCGAGTGCGGGATGCCATAGACATCACGGCTGCCGCGGGCGTGTTCCGACAACTCCGATGAGCAAGGGCAGGCCGATGAGTAGACGAAATCAAAATGTATGTATTTCCGGAAACGGTTAAGCTCGTCGACACGGCCTTCGTAGGCGGCGCGATAATATTGCCACCCCTCCAAACCACTGCGCAGGCTAGGCTTGAGGATAGGATACTCGAAGGAAAGCTTCAACTGGGCACGGTGCGCGTTGATCTCTTCTTTATACTGCAAAAGGATTTCCTTGAGTAGATCGGGAGTGAAAATTCGCTCTTGATAGGTGTAAAAGACACGCATGATGCGCGACATATTAATCCCCTTCTGGTTCGCTTCGAGCGAGACGGTGCCCGTGACAGAGGTTTCCAGCGTCAGTGTATCCGAGCTTGGTGTGATATAGCTGAGAGGGAGACGGAAGTTTGAAATCCCAACCTTGAGAATAGGCACGTTGGCGCCAAAAATCTGCTGCGAATCTGTATTTTGCATATCAGGCAGCGCTGCGCGATACTCGTCGGTCAAGACGAAGTCGCGATCGTAGACCTTGCTCAGCTTGGCCTCGGAAGCGCTAGACTGATTAGGCGATGTGGAACTGGATTCAGATTTCATGTCAGTAAAAATCGTGTCACTTACGTGATATTAACGATCTTAATATGCCATAGGGCGGACAAAGCGCAAGCACGCGTCGGCATTCAAATGAGCGAAGTAGCCAATGCACGAATTTGCCCTGTGGCAAGCGCGTAAAAAGACTTTGCCGCGGGCTAGAGTATCGCTCAACTTGCACACAATGTCCGTTGAATTTCAGATTTTAGGCTCTAGTAGCGGGGGTAATTGTGCGCTCTTACAGACGGGGCAAACGAAGGTGCTAGTCGATGTGGGCTTTTCGGCTAAACGAATCGCTTACTTGCTCGAAGCAGTTGGCGAGTCGCTTGACACGATCGATGCAGTCTTTCTTACCCACGAACACAGCGATCACGCTGAGGGCATCCGCGGCCTCGCCAGACGAGCCGATTTGCCCGTATTTGCCAATCGTGACACGGCTGATGCGGTGCAGGCCAAAGCCACTAAACCCGTCAACTGGAAAGTGTTCCAAACGGGCACCGACTTTACCTTTCGCGACCTCAAGGTACGCTCTTTCGCCCTCCCTCACGATGCCTACGACCCCGTCGGCTTTACTTTCAACTGGGGCGAGGATGGCGATCTGTTCAGCCCCGCACGGAGTCTAGCCTGGGTCACCGACCTAGGCTACGTGCCAGAGCACGTCAAAGAACACATTCGCCACGTGCACACGCTTGTAATCGAAGCAAATTACGACGAAGAACTACTCGAACGCGACGAGCGGCGGCCTTGGTCAACAAAACAGCGGATTCGAGGACGACACGGGCATCTTTCCAATAATGCTGCTTTTGATCTGGTGACAGAACTCTCCAAAAAAAGCATACTCGAAAAAGTATATTTAGCTCACCTCAGTAAGGATTGTAATAATGCCCACATCGTGCGTGATAGATTTGCCTCACTCGGCAGAAGTCTATCTATAGAAGTGATCGATCCTTAATGCGGCATTACTCTTGCTAGGCCAACAAACACACTTCCCAGGATTCCCTGATAATCCAAGATGAAACCAAATACACAAAAAACTAAAATCATTTTCACGATCGGTCCCGCTACGCAGGACGAGGCGACTCTTGAGAGGTTAATCAAAACTGGCGTCGATATCTGCCGAATTAATATGGCACACGCCGACCATGCATGGTCCCGAGAGATCATCCAACGAGTGCGTAAGGTCTGCGATAAAGTCGGCCGACACATCGCGATTATGATGGATGTGAAGGGCCCTGAAATACGGACAGGTGACGTCCCTGAAACTTTTGAGCTGGAACAAGACGAAATCTTTGAATTCACCAGCGCCCAAGGTATTGGCGGAGTCACCGAAGAAGGCATACGCCGTGTGGACGTCAACTATCCAGGCTTTTCCAAAGACATTAACGAGGGCGACACCATCCTGGTCGATAGTGGCCTGATCCGCTTGCAAGTACTCCGCATTGATCGTGCTAGCGTCCGCTGCCAAGTGCTCATCCCTGGCCCCATGGGTAACCGACGTCACATTAATTTGCCCGGCGTGCGCGTGAATCTGCCCGCCCTGACTAAAAAAGACCAAGGCGACGTCGATGTGGGGATTGCCGAAGGGATCGAGTTCTTTGCGCTTTCATTTGTGCGTGAACCCAAGGATCTAGAAGAATTTCATGCCTATCTGGAGGGCCATGGATCGGACGCTAAGATCATTGCCAAGATTGAGGATCAGCAGGCGATCACTAACCTAGATGGCATCATTAAAGCTTCCGATGGCCTAATGGTCGCTCGAGGCGACCTAGGAATCGAGTGCCCCTTCGAGGACCTCCCCATCATCCAGACTCGAGCCATCAACAGCTGCATTCAGGGCACCAAGCCCGTCATCGTAGCGACCCACATGCTGGAATCGATGATCGAGTCCCCCATACCGACTCGCGCCGAGGTGACAGACATCGCCAACGCTATCCGCGAACAAGCTGACTGCGTGATGCTTTCAGGCGAAACCACTGTAGGTAAATATCCTGTTGAATGCGTCGAGACCATACAACGCATCGCTAAGCGGATCGAAGAAGAAGATAAACAAGTGCTACGCAAAGATCTAATCTTGCGCCTGCCACGCTCTAAGATGTTGCGCTCAGCAGCCTATCTCGCTTCCGACTTGGAAGGTTCGCTAGTCGTATTCACTCGTCGCGGAATTTTTGCGCAAAAGCTCTCCTCACTTCGCCCAAATGTGCCTATTTACGCTTTTACTGACAATCCGGTTCTCTTCAAACAACTCCTCATCATGCGCGGAGTGGAGCCCTTCCTTATGGAATTCGACCACGACCACGAAACTACGATTCAGTATGCCTTCAGCCGCCTAAAAAGCCAAGGCTGGCGCAAAGAGGGCGACCCCATTGTGGTCATTACTAAGATGTATGCAGGTAAGAAGTTGATCGACAGCACCCAGATCCGTGCGATTGACTAGTAATTACTTCACGCAGTTCAATCTCCCCTACCATGGAAAAGATAAAATCCCTACTACTCCCGCTCGCACTCGTATTTTCTGCGATCGCTGTCTTCGAATTTGGCGCACGCTATGGTGCGACGAACATGCAAGCCTTCGCCATCGCAAGTGAATTGCAGTTCCCGCTCAATATCTTCGCAGAAAACAAAGCCAATATGGACAACAGCTCCAAAGAGTACTTTACCATGATGATCGATAAGGGAATCGCCGCCGGCGCCGTGCATCGCCAAATTTGGCATCTCGACCGAGATGCACAAGCCGTACTCGATAGCTTACTCAGCTACGCTTTAAAAGTTCGTGGCGACGCCGTCACCGAACGCTTTGCCTCAATGGAAGCGAGCGAAGACATACCTGCGCTCAATCAAGCCAAGCTCGTGGAGATCCGCGAAGCCTTAGCCGAAGCAAGGGTCGATCTGATTGACAAGGCCCCTAAGGTTGCAGAGCAGGAAGCAGAGTAATCCTAGTAGGGCCGCAACTTGTCATGCCCCTACTACTTATGAGCAATGCTTAGGCTGATATAGGCAGAACAAGAGTGACATCAGGGCCAATCCGCCCGACAGCGCCACAAACCAGTCGCCATGGCGTGTATAGTAGCTCTGTTGGCGCGACCACTCTTCAAATTGAACGATTGTGTAGGCGCCACCGCCTCGGAAGTAGATAGTTCCCTCGGCGTCAACCAGTAGATCGCGCACTGTGCCGTAGCTATCAATCCAGCCACTCCAACCGCCATTGCCAGCACGCATGACTGGGCGGCGATTCTCCACGGCACGCAAGACGGAGTGCGCAGCATGTTGCTCCGCGCCACCCTCTTCGCCATACCAGGCATTGTTTGTGGCGACGAAAAATAGATCGGCACCACCGCGAGCGCTCTCTCGGGCCAAATTTGAAAAAACATCTTCGTAACAGATTAAAGAGCCAATTCGGTAAACTGATCCGCCGACCGTGAGATTCATTAAACCCACCTCCTCCCCAGGAATGAAACGACCACCGACAGGCACAAACTTATCAATAAAGCTCAGCATGGGCGGCACATATTCACCGAAGGGTACAAGCTCTCGCTTTGTATAAAAGTTAGGTGATAGTCCTGCGCCTGGCTCCACTAGAAAAACTCCATTACGCCATTCTTTAGTCACTCGATCTTCGGCGAGATTACCCATAAGAATTGGTTTCTCTATTTCATTAACGAGCCGCTCGACCCTTACCTGCATCTGCGGCGTTCCCATGACTGGCCACGGCGTTGCCGCTTCTGGCCAGAGAATCACGTCACTCTCTAAGCTAGAAACAAAACGCGTTTGGCGCTCAAGGATCTCCAGATTCTCGAGTTCTCGATTAGTGTCCCATTTTAATTCGGGGGCAATGTAGGGCTGGACAACAGCAGCGGTGAACATTCTCTCTGCCGAATCTGGATGGGGTAGTGCCAAGAAAAAGATATAGATACAAAACCCTAGTGCCCCCATACCTACATAAAGATCTGGGCTAAACCAGCCCATCCACAACTTGCGCTCTCTTCGCATGAAGCGATGCCGTAAGGTCTG
>CALBPO010000368.1 GCA_937899295.1 uncultured Opitutia bacterium | reverse complement strand
CCGCAGAAAATGCCAGCCATTTACGTGGCATCAATTTCTTCTACATGAATATCGACAGCTCGTTCGCTTCAGAGGTCACTGCGATGGAGCGTCTCGACCTCAGCGACATCATGGAGCTCCAGCTCCGTCGTGGGGATATTGAGCTACGCAGTTTTATCGCTAATAAGCCTGAACTCAACGTGCCTCTTATTGAGCTCTCGGTCGACAGCTCTAATCGCGTGTCGACTGGCCAATTTGATCTAGTGTTACGTGTGCGCGACCATGTGACTATTGACCGTAACAAGGAAAAAACGGTCGCCACCACTTTCGAGCTGAGCCGCACCGCACGTGCGAATGCCAATGAGATCGATACAATCAAAGCAGAGCTCCGCGAGCTTATGACCGCATTTGTTCTGATCTTTCGACAAGAAAACCCATAAGTACAATGAAGACCTTGTTTGAGCGCATCATTGCTCGCGAAATTCCGGCAAAGATCGAATACGAAGATGATCTTTGCATCGTGATACACGATATTGATCCACAAGCCCCAACGCATTTACTGACAATTCCTAAGGAAGTCATTCCTAGGATCTCGGAGGTGGACCCAGTGCAGGAAGCCTTACTGGGGCATCTACTCCGCACGGCTGCTTCCGTCGCAGCTAAACTGAAGCTCGAAAACGGTTTCCGCATCGTCATCAATAACGGAACAGACGGGGGCGAAACTGTGCCTCACCTGCATGTGCACGTGCTTGGCGGTCGCCCCATGGCTTGGCCACCAGGATAAGTCATATTTGTGACTAAAAACACTAAAAAAGGCGCACATAGGTGCGTCTTTTTTTAGTTTCATTATCAATGATAAGATTAGTAAAAAATATTAATTATTAGTCATTAATAAAACAAATAGTAATCTTTTCCCGATCTAATAGGCCCCTATTTTGACATTTTTGTAACTTGGCACGCAGAGTGCTTACACAGTCTTGACCGTAAACACGCGCTCATCCCGGCACTCCCAATTAGTGAGTTCCGATTCACAATTCCTAAACTAATCAACAAACCTGACTAAACAAATACAATGAAGATAAAAAAATACCTTCTCGCTCTGTTGCTATCTAGCTCGGCGTTTCTTATGACCGGCTCACTCGGCGCAGAGATAGTGATGTCTGCTGAAGCAGCCGTCGCTTCTGGCGATGAACTGGCGGGCGACTACCTTGCGCTTCTTGAAGCACAAGGAGAGTATGCTTATGCGTTCGACTTTTTCACAACTTCGATGTTGTGGACTGTCATTGCTGCAGCTCTCGTTTTCCTTATGCACCTTGGCTTCGCCACTCTTGAAGCTGGACTGACGCAATCGAAAAACACAGTGAACATTCTCTTTAAGAATGTATTCATCATCTCGATCGGCATTATTTCTTACGCTGTCATCGGCTTCAACACTCACTATCCCGGAGATTTCAATGGATGGGTCTCTTTTGGTAGTTTTATTGGTGATCTCAGCGGTCCTGGTATGGATACTTTCGATTATGGAGGAGTTGGCCTAGCTATGACAGCTTACGGTGACTTCATCTTCCAAGCGATGTTCGCTGCGACTGCCGCTACGATTGTTTCAGGGGCTGTTGCTGAACGCGTTAAGCTTGGTTCTTTCATGATCTTCGCTACTATTCTTGTTGCTATCGGTTACCCTGTTGTCGGTTCTTGGCACTGGGGAGGTGGTTGGCTTGGCAGTCTTGAAGGCGGTTTCTACGACTTCGCTGGCTCCTCTGTTGTTCACGCTTTTGGTGGCTTCGCTGCGCTTGCCTGTGTAATGCTTCTCGGTCCACGTGCTGGCAAGTATGTTGATGGCAAGATCAAGCCAATCCTCGGCCACAGTATGCCACTCGCCACAATCGGTGTCTTCCTTCTATTCCTTGGGTGGTTCGGATTCAATGGTGGTTCTGTTCTTTCCGCAAACCCAGCGGGTATTGGTTTGGTATTCACTACAACTGCGCTTGCTGCTTGTGAAGGTGCGCTTGCTGCTATCGCGATCTCATGGATTTTCCTCAAGAAGCCTGACCTAAGTATGGCCTTGAATGGTATCCTTGCAGGTCTAGTTGCAATCACAGCGGGTGCCGATGCAATGGGTCCATTGGCTTCAATTATCGTTGGTGCAATCGGTGGTGTTCTCGTTGTCTTCTCGATCATCTTCTTTGACAAAATCAAGATTGATGATCCTGTTGGGGCGATCTCCGTTCATGGCGTTGTTGGTATCTGGGGCACGCTTGCCGTCGGTATCTTTGGCGGTGCTGTCTTCATGACGCAACTCATCGGCACACTTTCCGTAAGCTTAGCTGCCTTCATTTTCTCGATCATCGTATTCGGTATCCTGAAGGCCACTATCGGTATCCGTGTCTCTCCTGAAGAGGAAGCCGAGGGTCTCGACATAGGCGAACACGGTCAAGAAGCCTATCCTGACTTCGCTTCTAGCTCACGCTAATTTAGCCTTGCTAAAAAATACAATAACTATTAATTACGTAGTTCTATGAAATTGGTAAAGGCAGTAATCAAGCCCTTCAAACTGGAAGAGGTCAAAGAATCTCTATCAGATATCGGCATCGAAGGTATGACTGTCACGGAAGTTAAGGGTTTTGGTCGCCAAAAAGGTCACACCGAAATCTACCGTGGTAGTGAATACACAGTCGATTTCCTGCCTAAAGTAATGGTCGAAATCGTCGTAGACGATGCCGACACTGAAAAGACCACCGAAGCGATCGTCAAGGCCGCTAAGACTGGTAAGATTGGTGATGGCAAGGTCTTCGTCATTCCCGTCGAAAGCGCGACTCGTATCCGCACCGACGAGACCGGTTCAGAGGCTCTCTAGAGTCTCTGCTAGTCGACTAAAGCAGACGCATTAAATTCGAACCGGCCATCCGAAAGGGTGGCCGGTTTTTTGTGCCTGCATCAACAAAAAAGGTCGCCCTTACTGGGCGACCTTGATCGATCAAATATTCTATCACTTAGATCAGCGACTTTGCGACTTGCGCTACATTGCCCGCAGTCATGCCGAGCTCGGCCATCACAGTATCACCGGGAGCAGAGATGCCGAAGCGGTCGATGCAGACAGTCTTTCCAGTGAGGCCTATATATTTACCCCATGTGCTGGAGACACCGGCTTCCACTGCGACACGAGCGGTGCAAGTGTTTGGTAATACGCTCTCGATGTAGTCGGCGCTTTGACGCTCAAAACGTTCGAAGCAAGGCAGCGAAACGACGCGTACGCCGTCACCGATTAGCTCGGCAGCGCCCATTGCGTGTTGTAACTCGGAGCCAGTTGCGAGGAGGATCAGTTTCAGATCTCCACTTTCTTTCTTAGCAATGTAGCCACCTTTGATCACCCCTTGGCGGCGTTCGCTGCCTGTGGAGCTATCTTGGGCGGGCACATTTTGGCGAGTCAGGATCAGAGCGGTGGGGCCGTCTTCGCGGAGCATCGCTGCGGCAAAGGCGCCAGCAGTTTCTTCCGCGTCCGCTGGGCGAATCACGTCGAGATTTGGAATCACCCGAAGGCCGCTAACTGTTTCTACTGGTTGGTGAGTGGGGCCGTCCTCGCCCACACCAACGGAGTCGTGCGTAAATATATAAGTAACGGGGAGCTTCGCAAGAGAGGCGAGGCGGATCGAACCGCGCATGTAGTCGGCGAAGACGAGAAAGGTGGCTCCGCTGGCTTTAAAAATACCATCATAAGCGATGCCGTTGCAGATTGCGCCCATGCCATGTTCGCGGATGCCGAACCAGATATTACGCCCCTCAAAGTTGTCGGGACCGAAGTCGCCGCCATCTTTGATATAGTTCTTAGTCGAGCCGTAGAGATCGGCTGAGCCACTGACGAGGCTAGGCACCGATTTCGCGACCGACTGCATCACAGTGCCACCCGAGGCGCGGGTCGCGGCCTTTGTGCCTACTTCAAATTCTGGTATACTGCTGATGAGGTCGGTAGGTAGATCGCCCTTGAGCTCGGCTGCGAGTTCGGGGTTGGCCTTGCTCCAAGCCGCGAACTTGTCTTCCCATACTTGGTATTCGGCTGCGCTCGCTTCAGCGACATCGGCAAAGTGCGCGCGCACTTCGTCGGATACGTAGAAAGTCTCTTCCGGCAAACCGAGACCCTTGCGGGCAGCTTCGGCAAACTTTGCGCCGCCTTCACCGTGACCGGCTGCAGTGCCTTCGACTTCAGGGATACCCTTGCCGATAGTGGTCTTGGCGATGATGACCTTGGGCTTCCCATTGTCGTGGGCCTTAGCCTTAGAGACAGCATCGTTAATCGCCGCGAAATCGTGACCGTCGATGGTCACAGCGTCCCAACCCTGAGAGGTAAAGTAGGCCTGCGCGTCCTCGCTCTGAGTTTGGTCGGCCATCGCGTCGAGAGTGACATCGTTGGAATCGTAGATCAGAATTAAGTTATCGAGTTTGTTATGACCCGCAAAAGCGATGCACTCCTTAGCCACCCCCTCTTGCAAACAGCCGTCACCGTGGAGTGCGAAAATGTGCTGGTCAAAGATTGTGTGCTCAGCGGTGTTAAATTTTGCAGCGGCACGTTTAGCTGAGAGTGCGAAGCCAACAGCGTTACCAATACCTTGGCCGAGGGGACCAGTAGTGGCCTCGACGCCGACCGTGTCACCAAACTCTGGGTGACCCGGTGTTTCCGAGCCGAGTTGGCGAAAGTTTTTTACCTCTTCGAGTGAGAGATGGTAGCCCGAAATGTGGAGCCAAGAGTAAAGAAACATTGATCCGTGGCCCCCGGAGAGGACGAAGCGGTCGCGGTTCAGCCATTTGGGGGCTGCTGGATTGTAGCGAAGACCACCTGCGCCGTAGAGCACCGCGCCGATTTCGGCACAGCCGAGAGGGAGGCCAAGGTGGCCAGAACTGCAGGCATGAATCGCATCGATTGCGAGGCCACGAGCTTGGGTCGCTGCTTGGGAGAGAATCTCAATTTGCATGGTATTAGGTGTTTTTTGCCCTTGGTAGGCCT
>CALBPO010000367.1 GCA_937899295.1 uncultured Opitutia bacterium | reverse complement strand
CTGTATGCCGCGCTCTTCAGCTTCTTCGGCGTAGCTGTAGAGCAGTTTCGGTGTGCGGTGTGCGCTAACAATCTTTGTCTCAAAGGAGATGTCGAGCTGCTTGAGTAAGGCTGCTGCCTCGCCCATTGTGCTCCAGTCTGATTGGCTTCCCATGATGATCCCGACGGTGGGTTTTGCTGCGGTGTTGGTTTCCATCACATCAGAGAAACGTATTCCTCAGTGAAATTCAACCTTTGTTCACGCTGATTAATACGTCTGTGGTTGGTGTCACTCTATACTATACGGGTATTGTGGATAGGCAGGCAAACATTTCGCCAAGATACCTTAATCAAACCTTATTCGATTTAATCTCATCTACGACCCCAGTGGCCGTATCCTCGGGATTGGCTGTTTTCGAGTTTCTCGCGCTGCTCGCTAGAGAGTTCAGATTTGTCTAGGAAGCTCTTAAAAGTTTCTGCGTCTTGGTTTTTCCAGGCACTAGCGACGCGCTCCATCATCCAAGTGCGGCGCCGATCGTCTTCGATTGACTGCGCCCAGCTCATCGCGGTCTCAGGGTCCTCCTCAGCGGCGCGAAAGGTGTAGCTAATAACAGCTCGATCGAGCTCGGGGCTAGCGGGCAAGCTGTTGAGCCAATCGGCGGAGGCGGTTAGGTCGTAACGCGGCCACTCGCGTATGACTGATGAGCTGGCGCGGGCGATCGCGGGGTCGTCCACGTTTAGGCTACTTAGCCAAGCAGCTGCTGCAGCTGGATCGCTCTCCGCCCATTCGCTGACCAGTGCAGATTTTATACTAGAATCCGCGTCTTCGCCTAGTGTGGCCACGTAGGCAGCGGCGGCTTCTGGGTCGAACTCTGCCCACTCATCGACCAATTCGCGGCGGAGTGATCTCTGCATTTCTGGGTCGGCCACTAAATCGACTGCAAGCTTGGCAGCTTGCAGACCACCCGACTCGATTTGCACTTTGATCACCTGGTCGAGCAGATGATTTTTAAGTCTATTATTATCATTGATGGCGAGTGCTTGCTGGAAGGCAGCGGCTGGATTGTTCGCAGCGTAGCCACGATAGATGGCCATGAGTTGTGAGTTGCGAGTCCGACTCGGCTCACCTGCGAGGGCATTATTTGCCCAAGCAATCGCTGCAGCTGGAGCTTTACGCCCCCATACTTCAAGCACGGCCACGCGAGCGCGCTCGCTGTCGCGAAGGGATTCTATTTTTGAAGCCAGTTCCAGCGCGGCGACGGGCTCTGTCTCGGCAAGCTGACTGAGCAAGTCGCGGATTAAGCGCGAGCGGTTAGGATCGGAAGCGGGTAATCTGAAGGCTTGAACCAGCAGCTCGCGAGTGGCCTCCCCGGAGAGCATAGGGATCTCGAGGAAGGCGTCTTCAAGCAGAGAAACATCGCCGCTAAGGTAGGCGGTGAGTGCATTCTTTCCATCAGCCGCTTCCGCTTCAATTGCTAGAGTTTGATTAAGCTTCGGCTTTTTCAACTCCGTTGGTAATTTAACTGCTTGATCCGTATTGGGCCCTACGTTTTCACCGTTAGAACCCACATAATAGGCTGCTGCCAGGCTGATTGACCAAACGGCAAAGTAGAGAATTAGGGTAGATGATTTCATAAGAGTCTTTTTGTAAGTTAAGTCTCTCTAATCGCAAGCTATCTCCAATGACTACAGATTCGACTGCATTTAACCTATTCACCAATACTTAAAGTTTGTAAGGACTTCCGAGGTGAACTCAAGCTTTCGCTTAGGTTAAAGACTGCAAAAACGCTCTAGCATGCTGCGTATAATTCACTCATATTTAATTGGAGACTTACGAGAAAATCGCTGCTACCGTGTGTAATTTTTTGAATATGAACTTCGACTTCTTTCATTCGCGAGATCAGATCACGCATACCATGGCTATATTTGGCGACGAGGTCGACCTTGAACGCCTTGGGTAGAGAGATAAGATGTCAGTTCCGATCGAAGACGAATATCAAGACGTGCTACAAAAAGCAGCTGTTGGACTACGCCTAGGCCATGCCGCTCTTGCGCTTAGTTCTGGTTTGAATTTGAAGGAAGTGCGTGCCTTGATTGATGGCAACTTTAGTGAAATCCACGCACGCAAACTCGCGCCGGTACTTGGACTGGATGCGGATAAGCTCGTCGCACTCGCTGGGCGTGCTTGGTCGCCTCGCGAAGTTTTTTTACCCGGACTCCATCAGTGTAACATGCCTTTCCCCGAGGCCGGCTACCCTGGAGCCAGCGTGAATAGTTACCTCGTGTATAATACTAATACGAAAGAGGCCATCGCTTTCGATGCTGGCACCTCCGCAGAGCCGATCTTAGAATGTATCCGAGCTCAAGACCTCTTGCTCAAAGCCGTCTTCCTTACGCATACTCACCGCGACCACGTAGGCGGCTTCGAAAAACTAGTCGCCGCTGCGCAGACTAGCCTAGCATTTGGCCCCGCCGAAGAACCACACACAGGCGCCAGCTCTCTCCTGCCAGATTCTAAGATGCAACTATGCGGCTTCGATATCTACGCAGTAAAAACGAATGGTCACTCCAAGGGTGGGCTCAGTTACATTGTGCACGGACTCGATCTCCCCGTTGCCTTCGTCGGTGACGCACTTTTTTCGCTTTCCATAGGAGGCACCAAGTGTGCCTACCAGCTCGCGCTAAAAAATAACCGCGAGCAGCTGCATATGCATTGCCATCATCACCAGTTGTTGGCCACCTCCCATGTCCTCCGGGCTCATTCGAAGGGCGCGAACCATCTTGACTTGTGCTGGAGTGGTGTCGCCGCCCAAGCGGAAGAGTTACCGCGACCCAAGATGAATCCCCTGCAGATCAGCACCAGCTTGGTCGCTCTTTTGGCGCAAAGCAGCAGCGCGGCCGCCGACGCTCGCGGCGGCCCGCATCGCGGACCTTGCATTTTGTCCGATCCGGACCATTTGCTGGCTCTGCACCCAATCCTGCTATCCTGTTTAGGCAATGAAGGTCTCGAGCATCCAACCCACCCCAAATCCCAACGCGTTTAAATTCCTGATGGACCAGCCCATGGCCCAACCAGGAAAGACGCTCGCCTACGCGTTGCCCATCGTGCACACGCTCCTGTCGCGTGTCGTGCCGCGGCTGCGGGCGCTCGTGATCGTGCCGACGCGCGGCCTGGCGAGCCAAGTGCACGGCATCTTCTCGTCGCTGTGCGCGGGCGGCCGCGTGCGCGCGCGAGATGGCCGCAAAGGCGTCCGAGATCGCGCCTGCCTTGTCCGCGGGTGGCTGGGGCGGAGGTGCCGCCGCTGCAGCTGGCTGAGCCTCTGGGGCTTGGCCAGACAAGTCAGGTGCAGGGAAGATGATCATTCTCTGGGAGTCCAGTTCAGGCTTGGAGATTTGTCGGCCACACTGCGCCATCTGAATCAGTCGCATTGCCACGTAGAACTCGGTACGCCCAAGGTAGTGCTGCTGGGATGAGTCAGCAATCGCC
>CALBPO010000366.1 GCA_937899295.1 uncultured Opitutia bacterium | reverse complement strand
GGCATTGCCCGGGTAATGTGCTCGTCTATGTGGCTTGCGAAAAGGCTGCCATTGTTGGTGATGTTATTTTTGCAGGAAGTGTGGGTCGCTACGATCTACCAGGTGGTGATTTTTCGGTTTTGGAGAAGTCGATTAAAACTCAGGTTTATTCGCTGCCCGACGAAACGACGATATATCCGGGGCACGGACCTGTGACTTCTGTCCGTCAAGAAAAAGCCGGTAATCCCTACGTCAAAGGATGAGCAACTTAAAGGCCAATGACGAGCGATTCATGCGTCGTGCCCTTGAACTGGCGCAACAGGCTTGGGGACAAACACACCCGAACCCGATGGTGGGCGCCGTCATCGTCGAGGGCGGTGAAGTCGTAGCCGAAGGCTGGCATGCAACAGCAGGGCAAGCCCACGCTGAAGTCGCCGCCCTGAAAGTGCGTGGTCGTAAACCTACTACAGGCGCTAGCATCTACGTCACACTCGAACCCTGTAGCACCTGCGGGCGCACGGGCGCTTGTACCAATGCGCTGATAGAGGCAGGATTCGTGCGTGTCGTGATTGGCGCGAAGGATCCTAACCCTGAACATGCTGGACGAGGCTTGGAGGTTCTCCGTGAAGCGGGTATCGAAGTTGTCGAAGGAGTTCTTGCTGAAGAATGTGCCGACCTGAATTTAATCTTTAATCATTGGATTACGCAAAAATTGCCCTTCATCGCTGGAAAAATGGCGATTACTTTAGACGGTAAATTTGCCGCGGCCTCGGGACATTCCAAGTGGGTCACTGGCGAGTCAGCGCGAGCGGATGTCATGCGATGGCGCCGATATTTCCCCGCTATTGCTGTCAGTGCAAATACAGTATTAAAAGATAATCCCAGTCTAAGTTCACGAATCGGCGATGAGGTTTGGTGCCCGCAGCGCTTTGTCTTTGATCGCACACTCAAGACCTTCGAGGCGGAGACTACACCGCAGATTTATACAGATAATTTTGCATCGCAAACGACCGTGCTCTGCGCGGATGCCGCTTCAGATTGCTTAAGGACTCGGGCGAAGGACTTGAATATTATGCTATGGCAATTACCGGAAGCCAAGGGCCATCTGGACTGGCAAGCCTTCCGTACGCGATGTGCCGAGGCTAAAATATACGGCATCTATGTCGAAGTGGGGCCAACACTTGCCACACAAGTCATAGAGGGTGCTTTGGCTGATTACCTTTTCGTCTATCAAGCACCAAAGCTTCTATCGGATGCGTCGGCACCAGGCATTGGTTCGCTTAGAAACTCACAGTCGATGGGCGAAGTCTTTGCGCTTCGTGATCTCCGACAAGCAAACTTTGGGGGCGACCGACTCATCAGGGGATTTTTATCAAAATGAAGCAACTGATCGTCGCCTCGGGCAATGCCCACAAAGTTAAAGAATTCGACGGCCTCCTTGAAGCTAGCGGCTTCGAAGTATTTTCTGCAAAAGTCTGCGGTGGCATGCCCGATGTGCTCGAAGATGGTGATACCTTTGGAGCCAACGCGCGGATTAAAGCCTTAGCTCTACGAGCGCTTGCACCAAAAGATGCATGGATCGTCTCGGACGACTCAGGACTCGAAGTCGATGCACTCGGTGGCGCGCCTGGCATCCACTCCGCACGATATGCCGGGGAGGGCGCGAGTGACCTCCATAATTTGAATAAGCTTTTACTTGAACTCGAAGAGCAAGCCGTAGCGAATCGCGCCGCACGTTTCCGATGTGCACTTTGCCTAATCGACCCCAGTGGTCGTGAGCAATTTTTTGATGGTGCCTGCGAGGGTAGGATTGCCAAAGCTCCCGCGGGTGCAGCAGGTTTTGGCTACGATCCTCGGTTTGTGCCGCAAGGCGACAGCGGGCCTTTCGCAGAACGGGTCGACTCCGTCAAAAGACCATTAAGCCAGCGAGCCTCTGCCATTTAGGGCACTG
>CALBPO010000365.1 GCA_937899295.1 uncultured Opitutia bacterium | reverse complement strand
CTGGTTGACATTTTCGACGTGGCTGGCACGCCTGGTGTGGATGACCTCGGAGTCGCTAACGTGTTCGAAGAAGGCGAGGGTGAAGACTTGGTCTCTAAGGTTGGTCTGACCTTTCTCCGCGATACCAGAGAGACCCTTATCTTTACGCGCAAGGGCAACCGCTCTTCGCTCAAGTTTGAGTATGCGGGCATCGGTGGTGATGTCAATTACCACAAAATGGAAGGGCGGACTGCCCAGTTCATTCCCACATTCGATGCCTACGAGCAGTCGCTCTCCATTATCGCACGCGCAGGTAATGTGTCACCTTTTGGCCAGAGTGACATCGTCCCTTTCTACGACCGCTTCTATCTAGGCGGGCCCGATACCCTTCGCGGCTTCGATTACCGGGAAGTGGGTGACCGTGATGATGATGACCTTAATGAATCAGTGGGCGGCAACTCCTATGCCCTGGTTTCTCTTGAGTATGGTTTCCGAATTGCGGAACCTTTGGGGCTAGTCGTGTTCTATGACTGGGGATTTGTTAATGAAAATGATTTTGATTTTAGTATGTCTGAATACGCCGACAATTGGGGCGTGGGGGCGCGTATTATGCTCATGGGCTCGCCGCTCAAGCTCGACCTTGGTATACCAATCACTTCCCCTGAAGGTGCAGGCGGAGGCTCACAGTTCAATTTTTCCTTTGGCACACGCTTCTAGTCGTGCTTTAACCTAACAACTCAATCACATAAATACATACTCATGAAAAAATTCACTATCCTTATTTTCGCTTCTCTTTTGCTTATTACTGGGCTTTTCGCCCAAAAGGCTCCAATTGTTGGCGTTGTCGACGTGCAGCGAGTCCTTGCAGACTTCACTGAATTTCAATCAGCTGTTGAAAAAGTTCGAGGCTCTGTAGCTCCGGTTGAAGAAGAAATGCAAAGAATGCAGACTAGCATTCAAGCCATCGTTACAGAGGGCCGCGAAATCGAAACCAAGGCGAGTAACCCAGCAGCGAGCGAAGAGGCACGTGCAGAGGCTGCAGCTACGTTGCCCGAGTTCCAAGCAAAACTACAAGAAGCGCAGGCTAACCTAAACCAATTCCGTCAGCAAGCGCAGGCACTCGCGCAGCAAGGCCAGGAAGAAGATCTCGCGCCACTCCAAGCGAAGGCTGTTGAAGCAGTCAAGGCAGTCGCTGAAGACAAGGGAATTGATCTCGTTGTCCCCAAGAACAACCTTATTTACTCTTCCGACGCGCTAGAGATTTCTGACGCTGTAATTGCCGTTCTCAACTCCGGCGAATAGTTTAGATTAATTTCAATTTTCAAAAACCCTGTTCTCGCATAGGACAGGGTTTTTTGTTTCTATGCATTATGGTTTTAAATTATTCTACTAAACGTATTCTCGAAATTTTAGGTAAGGATTGCCAAGCCGTCGGTGCTTATGACGGCTCAATACGAGGTATCGCGTCGCTGACAGAGGCCGAGTCGGGTGACCTTTCGTTTCTAGGAAATCCTAAATATCGCTCAAAAGTGTGCGATTCCCAGGCTTCCGTCATACTTGTTCCTAAGGACTACGAAGAGACGCCCGAGGCCGGTCAGCTTTATTTGAAACTCAAAAACCCCTCATTCGCCCTTGCATTGATTTGCCGTGATATTGAGGGCAAGTTATTGCCCAAACCATCTGCGGGTGTTCACCCTAGCTCAGTGATTGAGCCCGATGCGGAAGTTTCACCAGAAGCTAGTATCGGCGCATTTTGCTATATAGGATCTGGCGCAAAAGTTGGGGCATCTGTCTTGGAGAGCCATGTAACGATAGGTCGTGCCGCCGTTATCGGTGACGGGGCGTATTTATTTTCACGTGTTTCGGTTGGTAACTATTGCGAGATCGGCGAGCGAAATCGCTTAATGTCTGGTAGCGTGATTGGCTCGGACGGTTACGGCTACGAATACGAAAATGGCAGCCATCAGCGCGTGCCGCAGATCGGGAATGTAGTCACGGATGCCGATGTTGATATCGGCGCCAACTCGACGATCGACCGAGCCCGCTTCGGCTCGACTCAGATTGGCGCTGGCACGAAGGTCGATAATCAGGTGCAGATTGCGCATAATGTGCGAATTGGGCAGCACTGCTTGATTGTCGCTCAGGTGGGCATCAGTGGCAGTACGGTGTTAGGCGATGGCGTTATCGTTGGTGGGCAAGCTGGACTCGGAGGGCATTTAAAAATTGGCTCCGGTGCTATGATTGCTGGAGGCACCGCCGTACTCAGCGATGTAGAGGCGCAATCAAAGGTTCGTGGTTACCCTGCCATGCCGATGATGCTCTTCAACCGGATGGCTGTTCTGCAACGAAAATTGCCCGATCTTTTCAAAAGGTTTGATCAACTCGAAAAAAGGGTGAATTCTGGATCTAACGAGCTTACATAATCCATTTCAACAATGATGAAAGAAAGTCCCCTCAAAATATTCTGTGGTAATTCAAATCCCGCCCTTGCTAAGGAGATTTGCGAATATCTCAAGGTGCCGCTTGGCAAGGCCGATGTCGTCAGCTTTCCCGATGGAGAGAGCTTCGTCCGAATCAACGAAAATGTTCGTGGCGCGGATGTGTTCATCATTCAGTCCACTTGTAATCCGGCCAATCAGAACTTGATGGAGCTCTTTATCATGATCGATGCTGCTCGCCGCGCTTCAGCCAATCGTATTACTGCCGTCGTTCCTTTCTATGGTTACGCTCGTCAGGATCGCAAAGATCAGCCCCGCGTACCAATTACTTCGAAATTGGTGGCCAATCTGTTGGTCTCCGCGGGTACAGATCGCGTTCTTACCGTCGATCTTCATGCTCAACAGATCCAAGGCTTCTTCGATATCCCCGTCGACCATCTCTACGCTTCGCCAGTCTTGTTCCAGTATTTAAAAGATATTGATACTAAAAACCTCACGCTCTTCTCGCCTGACGTGGGAGGTATGAAAATGGCCTCCGCTTACGCGGGTATGCTCGATGTGCCAATTGGCTTTATTGCAAAGCGCCGCACCAGTGCCGAAACCGTTGAAGCGACTTCGCTAGTCGGTGAGACCGAGGGCCGCGATATTTTGCTGATCGATGATATGACAGAAACCGCAGGTACGCTTTGCGCTGCTGCGAAATTACTCAAGGAAAGCGGTGCTAAGAGCGTAATGGCAGCCGTCAGCCACGGCGTGCTCAATGAAATGGGCTACAAGCGATTAGCTGATAGTGCGATCGATCAGTTAATCACCACCAACACTACGCCTGTTCAAGCGCGTCCAGGTGTGCCGATCACCGTCCTCAGTGTCGCAGAATTACTAGGCGAGGGGATTAAGCGCATTTACAACAATGCGAGTGTTACTGGTCTTTTCGACATCAAGGGCTTCTAGTTAAAGGGCGTGGTTGGGTTAAACGTGGATATTTTTTTCCTGCTCTATTTGGGAGCTGGATTCACTCTGCTCTTCGGTCTCTGGTTCTATTACGACTGGCGCGATGGTCACATCCATGACGCGCACCGCGCTAAAGTCATCTATCACTGCATCAAGTGCAGCCAAATCTACACGGGGCCGCATCTGAGCGAAGAATGCGATTGCCCCCAATGCGGCTTTACCAATGGTCGCTTACGTTTTTGAGCCATATTTTTCTAATTCAAAATTTCTAAATTTCACACAATGCCAGACATCATCGCAGTTCTAGACTTCGGCTCGCAATACACGCAAGTCATCGCCCGTCGTATCCGTGAGGCTCACGTCCTCTCTCGGATTTATCCTTATAATACGAAGGCGAGCGTCCTAAAGAAAGAGGGGGTTAAAGGCATCATTCTTTCAGGTGGGCCGTCCTCAGTTTTAATCAAAGCTTCGCCGCGTCCTGACAAAAAGGTTTTTGAACTAGGAGTCCCTGTGCTCGGTATCTGCTACGGAGAGCAGCTGATGGCACACATGCTTGGCGGCAAGGTCGGCAAAAGCTTACAACGCGAGTTTGGGCACGGCACACTGAGCATCTCCAAAAAAGGTAAGCTATTCGCAGGTTTACCCAAAATTCTGCGCGTTTGGAATTCTCACGGCGATCGCCTTGAAAAACTACCGAAGGGCTTCGAAGCCATCGCATCAACTGAAAACTCTCCCTTCGCAACTATCCAAGATCCAAAGCGTAATTTCTACGGTATGCAGTTTCACCCCGAAGTGGCGCACTCCGAGATGGGTATGGAAGTGCTCTCCAATTTCTTGCTTAAGATTTGCAAATGTAAAGGAGAGTGGTCCATGGCCAATTACATCGAAGAGTCCATCCGCCAGATTCGCGACACTGTTGGCGAAAAACGTGTCATCCTTGGTTTGAGTGGCGGTGTCGATTCCTCCGTCGCCGCAGCCCTGATCCACCGAGCCATCGGCAGGCAGTTAACCTGTGTCTTCGTCGATAACGGACTGCTCCGTCTTCATGAACGTGAACAGGTAGAGAAGCTTTATGGCGATCACTTCGACCTCGACGTGCGAGTTGCTAAAAAATCGAAACTCTTCCTTGATCGCCTCAAGGGAGTTGCCGATCCAGAGAAAAAGCGCAAGATCATAGGCAACAGCTTTGTCGAAGTTTTCGATCAAGAGGTCAAAAAACTTAAAAAAAAGGGCGACTACGCCTTCCTTGCTCAGGGCACACTCTATCCCGATGTGATTGAATCGGTCGCGATTGAAGGGAATCCAGCGGCACTGATTAAGAGCCACCACAACGTCGGCGGTTTGCCCAAAAAGATGAAACTAGGCCTCCTAGAGCCTTTGCGCGAACTCTTTAAAGATGAAGTCCGTGAGCTCGGCTCCGAACTCGGTCTGCCCAAAGAGGTCGTTTGGCGCCAGCCATTTCCAGGCCCCGGTCTGGGTGTCCGTGTGATGGGTCCCCTCGTAAACAAGGACCTCGACGTGCTCCGCAACGCCGAGTGCCCCGAGGAGCTGCGGGCCGCCATCT
>CALBPO010000364.1 GCA_937899295.1 uncultured Opitutia bacterium | reverse complement strand
CACTATAATCTAAGCCATAATTATTAAATGTTTTTTTTATACTGCCACTGTAGGCGAAGCTTGGTGTCCCATTAGGCCAATTGGTGAGACTAACATCCTCAGAAAAATTACCAAAATTACTGTAATTAGCACCCGCTTCTTGCTCTGCCTGAA
This sequence comes from uncultured Opitutia bacterium, assembly GCA_937899295.1. Taxonomy (GTDB): domain Bacteria; phylum Verrucomicrobiota; class Verrucomicrobiia; order Opitutales; family Coraliomargaritaceae; genus Thalassobacterium. The sequence goes on along the minus strand of CALBPO010000364.1, from coordinate 2,932 downwards.
ACGCCCAATAGGCACCGACTGTCAGCGCCTGCGCGGCTGCCGAAGAAAGGGACATAAGAACTAAAAAAAGGAATATTCGGGGTAAGCGCGGCATGGGTAGGGGGACAGGCGGGGGTAGTATATGCATAACTTATGCACATAATGAGGCAATCATTTATAGAGATAACACCCCAATTATAACACAGTAACGTCAGTTTAGCATACTGCGATAAATGACCTATTTATACAGGAAAGTGAAACTAATCAATGGGATGAGCCACATACCCCGGAGCTCCCGTGGTCATCTCAATTACGTCCACTTAGTAAGTGAAGGGGCAAAATATTAGGATATGAAAAACAAAGTCGCCACTGTCATCGCCTGAATTAAAGCCAACTTTCTAACAGGTAGGAAGACTTTGAGAGAAAATGAGCCGTCTCTTTTATTGAGAGGTCGTAGCGACTTGAGCAGCCTCTGCTGAGCAAGCTGAGCGACTTTCTGACATCCAAAGCAAGCTCGTCACAATGCGAGGGTAATACAAGCTGCCAATCGGTTTGCCGGAAGTAAACTGATCCGAGCATGCATAAAATTTAGACCCTTCAACTTGCCATTGGACATGGGCTGCATCCGCGCGGTCCTCACCCTCGTAGGTAATACCTAAGATTTCGCGTACCACATACTGATTCAGGCAAATTTTACTCATCCACGAGTTATCGGCGCTACTTGACAGCTTCCATGCCCCATCGGCATAGAGGCACACTCCGGGCTTCAAGATGCCCAGCAAGTGACGCTTCAATACAGCGATGTAAGCCCCATAGGCGCCCTCCTCAGAAATCGCATCTCGGATGCCCATCTCCCAAGGATAAACTAACGCTTCCGCGGCGGGTATGATGGCACTGCTATTTTCGCCGTCTAGCACAGCTGGTATAAAGCCCTCTGATTCCTTAAATGCATTTGCCAAGGTTTCACTGCAACGCAAGGCAGCCGCTTGGCAAGATTCCGCGGACTGGGGATCGCCTAAAGCATTAAAAATATATTCTAGGGCTAGATACGAAGCCCAACATTTCCCACCGAGGTAGATATTGTCACGTGCCTGCCCGAGCGAATGGTCTAATGAATCGTAAGTTGTGATCTCGCCGCCGCCCTTAGTCCGCGAACTCTCGTAACTCATCAGTCCATTGCGGCGCTCAGGGTCTGGGTGGTCACGGCGTAGCAAACTATCAAAGCAGCGCTTTAAGACATCCGCATGTTTTATCGCGAACTCTAAATCCTTGGTCTTGGCGACATATACCCCTGCGCACAACACCCAGTTAGTCAACTGCTCACAGGTCATGTATGAAAAACAAAGCCGGTCCAAACCGCTACACTCATAGCTGGAGTAACCTTGCGGACTAAAGTGATTCGCCACTCCCATATCGTGAGCAAAAGAAATTCCGCCGGGTAGCAGTTTTTCTGGCGCCTCAGGAGAAAATATTTCATCCTCATACGAGTAACGATCAACGAATTGATTCAACACATTCCGCACTGTCCATGGGTTAAACCGTAATTCGAAAAACAGCATGTCGACGGTCAAATCGAGCGTATTCATCATCAAATATTCGCCTTCATTCACCACCCAGATAGGCCTTCCATCCGTATCAACGAGCCATTGAGTTGATCCATAATAGCTGCGCGTGGAATGCGCGATCATGAATTGTTGCGCCTCCGTTAATCCAGATGCCAGTAGCTCAGTATCGCGGGTCTCTGCCTCTTTGGCATATGCATCAAAATGCTGAACTGCATATGAGAAAACCGACTGGATACCATCAAAATATTGCGTGTACCAGTAGCTTGCAGTTTGATTAAAGGTCGCAACTCCAGAGAGGTAGTAAGCGAGCGTAATCCGAATTTCTCGGCTCTCACCAGCAGGCACCTTGAAGCGAACGCCCGCTACTGGGCCTAATAAGAAATTTGGTGTCGTGTGTTGAGCATCAAGAGCGCGATCGACACTAAAATCGCAAAATTCCTCAACCTCGGTATCCGTTGCAAAGCCCATAGAATCTCGGCTTACGGCACCGCGTAACCGCCCCTCGCTTCGACTCGACAAAGGCGACCAATATTTATCATTTTTTAATGCAAAAAATCCACACCATTCCTCGTCACTGTCATTCTCAATCACGAAGCTAAGGAATGTCGCGGGGCAACTGGCAAACTTAAGCTTGGACTGATCTGCAACAAGAGGATCTGGGATCGAGAAAAAGGGAGTCAGCACTTTGAGCCGCAACCCAGGTGCTTGAAAGGTATCTGTGCCCCAACGATAATCGCGCGCGATGACTTCCTCATCAAAAACGCAGGCACTACTAGCTCCCTCGGCACTGCTTTGGCTATAGCGCTCCGCATCGTTATCAACTCCCTCATAAAAAGGCATCGAATGGATACGACCTGAAGCGGTCTTATAGCCAACAAACACCGCACTGTCTGCGGGGCTACCTCGCTCCAATGCCATGCCTCCAGGCGCACCAGACATTCCAATTGTGAATGAACTATGCGCGCCCATGGGCGAGTGCTGCGCATGGAAGGAGGGCGTAATTTTCATAGGCGACTTTAAACAATCTGGGTGCACAGAACAATGGGTACTCATGAACCAGAAAATTATAATTAATGAAACAAGGCTAGCCCTGCCGAAGATTCAAGGAAATTGCGAGTAGTAGTTCCTATGAAGCGCATTAGGGAAATTACTGCTCATAGCGAAGGCGGTAGAAGCCTTGGGGTATGGCGCTTGTGCCGCTCCCACTGAAACTGATTTGAGGGGAGGAATTTGGCCTACTATCTATAGTAAGGTTATCGATGTAGAAGGTAACTATTTTGCCTGATGCCTCGCCATTGCCAATAATTTCATCAGCTGGCACCCATGATCCGAACGCGAGTTGTACGTAAGTGCTCCCGGCAACGTTTGTGAAAGAATTCAGGTCGGCG
>CALBPO010000363.1 GCA_937899295.1 uncultured Opitutia bacterium | reverse complement strand
TTCGTTTCGCATCAACTGGGAACTTGTCCATGGGCTTAGTGCTAGCATTGTCAGGCGTGAGATTACTGAGAATTAGCTTATTCGAATACTAGATAGGGCTGCATTTTCTCCAAGGTGCGCTGCCCGATCCCAGAGATGTTGAGCAGGTCATTTAGTGTATCGAATGCCTGACCCAGGCGGGCATCGATTATCTTTTGTGCAGTCGATGGGCCGATACCAGGAATCATTTCAAGCTGCTCCTTGCTTGCTGTATTGGGGTTAATTGATCCATCAGCAGGAGGGCGCTTACTCTCTTTGACTGCAGAGGAGAGCTCAATCTCTTCGAGTCGCTCGGTTAGGCGTTCTTCAGGCAGGGCCTCCCAATCCGTGAAGGCCCAGATGCCTCGCCTTGAACCAGCCGCGCGAAGTTCCATGTCTTTGAATCGCTCACGAGCCTCATCTTGGTGGAGACCTATAGGTGATTGCCGGTAGACACCATAAGCTCTAGCAAGGCCGTTTTGCACGAGTTCACCCGCGAGGCTTTTGCCTTCGCTGGTTTCAATAAAGACATAGATGCGCTTGTTATTCACGCTGCCACGGGCATCGGCATGCGAGGTGTAGATGGTGAAGGGTTTGCCAGCGAGTGCATTCTGGGTAAATGCTGTCGCGAGCTCTCCCAGCTCGATGGCCTTTTGGATTGATTCCTCGGGCCTTGCGCCAAAAGCAGAGATGCCAAAATAGCGTCTTTGTGCGCGCAGTCGCCGAGCGGCGGTAGTATTATTAATGTGCGTTTCGATTGTATCGACTTCGTAGAGCCGTGCCGTGATGGTTTGCCCATCTTTTAGACGTAATAAAAAGCTATCGCCATCATTCCATTTACTTTCGATATATTCGCAATCAGGATATTGAAAGAGTCCAGTTGATGGGTCGGCAGTCATCTCTGATGCTTGCGCTACTGCAACCGAAGTGACCATAGTCAAGCAGCCATACCAAAGTAACTTGAGGCGAGTGGGGTAAAAGCAGTGTGCCATGATAGATAGAGATTTTGATTAAAATGAGACTAGATCTATAATTCTACAGGTGTTTGAACTTATAACATTAACTGCTACGATCTATATTATGCCAACATTAGTTTCACCGAAGATTTTTTAGATCAATGATGTCGCATAGGTCTTCAAGTGAAGCGCCAGTCATCATAGTGGGTGCTGGC
>CALBPO010000362.1 GCA_937899295.1 uncultured Opitutia bacterium | reverse complement strand
AAACAAGAAACGCTTTGCGTATCGAACCGCACCACACGGGACGGCTGAAGATCCAAGTTTCCGAGCTCATGGATTCGGCGGGTTCTTTACGAGAACAAATTGAACGCCTCGAGCAAGACAGGAAAGCCGACCAGTCTCGAGCGTCTGAAGATAAAGATCAATATCTCATCGCTCTCAAAGACAGAGAAAAGCAGATGCGTTTGGAGGCGGAGGAGTCTCGTAAGAAGTTGCGGGAACATCATGAGCATCTGCAAGAAGTTCGAGCCAAAGAATTAGAATTGAGACAAGACTTCATCGAGCTGCAGAAGAGCGTTTCTAAAGCTGGTAGGTTGGGTCTGGCTTTAGGTGCGGCGGGCGTCGGTAGCAACAAGCGCCAGAAGGCGCTGGATGCCTTAGAATCCAAAGTTAACGATAGCTTCTTCGGCGACAAGTATCAAGTGCCCTGGCTGCGGCGGGAAGGGTGCAAGGCGTTCGCTACTTGGAGGATATATACTCTAAAGACGAAGGCTGCCGAGGAGAACCGCGCGAATGTGGCGCAGGCGGTGCATGAAGCTTTGACTCGTTCTAGAGATGCTCATGAGGAATCTGTTGAGTCATTAGTTGCTAGACTGAAAGAGGAGCGAGATGCGGCCGTCGCACAGGCGGCTGCGGCGCTGACGGCAGCGGAAGCGGCAGAGATTGTGGTCATGATGCAGATATTGTGTTTCACGGCTTCGGTGCGAATCTCGTTCTCGTTTTGACGAGGCACGGTACCTTGCGGGGTGTTGATGATAAGCGAAACCTTGTTGTTCTTGATCAAATCAATCACATTCGGGCGACCTTCGCTCAAGCGGCAGACGTTTTTGACTTCGATGCCGTTTTGCTTGAAGAGCTTTCCAGTGCCTACTGTGGCAATGACACCAAAGCCTAGTGCACTCAGGCCCTTGGCTATTTGCACTGCGCGCTCTTTGTCGGCATCTTTCACGCTAATAAAGACGTCGCCAGAATGGGGGAGTGCAGGCTTGGCAGCCATTTGTGATTTGGCGAACGCCACGCCTAGGTCTTTGTCGAGCCCCATAACCTCCCCGGTCGAGCGCATTTCCGGGCTCAGCATGATGGGTGCCCCGGGGAAGCGGTTGAAGGGAAAGACAGACTCTTTGACTGCCCAATAAGGCGGAATGATTTCTTTGGTGAAACCTAGGTCCTTCAATTTTTCACCCGCCATAATGCGGGAGGCGAGTTTGGCGAGTGGCACGCCGATCGCTTTGGAAACAAAGGGTACGGTGCGTGAGGCTCGTGGGTTGACTTCGATTATGTAAAGCTCGTCGTCCTTGATCGCGTATTGCACGTTCATAAGACCGACGACCTCGAGCTCTTTAGCGAGTGCGTAGCTGGCTTGGCGCACCGTTTCCAGCATCTCATCAGAGAGTGTGTGCGGTGGCATTACCATGGCGGCATCGCCAGAGTGGACACCTGCAAATTCGACGTGTTGGAGCATGCCACCGATCACAGTGCTCTCGCCGTCGGAGATACAGTCTACATCTAGCTCGTAAGCGTCTTCGAGGAATTTATCGAGTAGCACGGGGGTGCCTGGTGCGACATCAAAAACTTCGCGCACGATTTTCTTCATTTCGTCCATATCATAGACTATGAACATACCGCGACCCCCAAGAACGAAGGATGGGCGAAGAAGGATAGGGAAGCCGATTTCTCTGGCACGCTCGTAAGCTTCTTCGAGGGAATTCGCTATGCGGTTTTCTGGCTGTTTTAAACCGACGCGGTCGAGGATATCTCGGAAGAGATTACGGTCTTCCGCAGCGTCGATCATGGAAGGCGAGGTGCCGATGATATTGACACCGTGTGCTTCGAGTTCGCTTGCGAGGTTAAGCGGTGTCTGGCCGCCGAATTGTACGATCACACCGTCACACTTTGATTGATAGTAGATTTCTAAGACGTCCTCAAGTGTGAGCGGTTCAAAGAAAAGTTTATCCGATGTGTCATAGTCGGTCGAAACAGTTTCAGGATTTGAGTTGACCATGATCGTCTCGAAGCCTGCTTCGCGTAATGCGAAGGAGGCGTGAACGCAGCAGTAGTCGAATTCGATACCTTGGCCGATTCGGTTAGGCCCACCGCCAAGAATCATGATCTTCTTCTTTTCGGAAACGGAGATTTCGTTTTCCGAGCCATAGGACGAATAGTAATAAGGCGTGAAAGCTTCAAATTCAGCTGCGCAGGTGTCGACTAGGCGGAAGTCAGTCATTAATCCGAGCTTTTCGCGGTGTTTACGCACAGACTGACGGTTGGAGAGGCATAAGTCCGCGATTAGGGCATCGCTAAAGCCAGCCTCTTTCGCAGTCTTCATCAGTTCTAGGTCGAACTTTTCGAGGCTGCTCTTCCTTAGGTCGAGCTCGATTTCTACCAGTTGACGAAGCTGATCGATGAACCAAGGGTCGAGCGCGCAGAGGTCAAAAATCTCCTCGTCAGTCATGCCGTTAAGGAGCGCATGTCGTAGCCAAAAGACTCGCTCGCAAGTTGGAATCGAGATACCTTGGCGGATGGCCTGCATGTCTTTGATTTTCTCGGCAAACTTCGCTGGACCGACAAAGCCCTTCGCGCCGATTTCGAGCGAGCGGAGTGCTTTTTGGAAGGATTCTTTAAAAGTGCGCCCGATGGCCATGGCTTCGCCCACGGACTTCATCGCGGAAGTCAAAGTGGTGTCGGCACCGATGAATTTCTCAAAAGTGAAACGCGGGATCTTTGTCACTACGTAGTCAATGGTCGGCTCAAAGCTGGCAGGGGTCTCACGTGTGATGTCATTTTGCAATTCATCGAGGCTGTAGCCGACTGCGAGTTTTGCAGCGATCTTTGCAATGGGAAAACCAGTCGCCTTAGAGGCCAGCGCGGAGCTGCGAGAGACGCGAGGGTTCATCTCGATCACGACCATACGTCCGTTTGCAGGATTCACGGAGAA
>CALBPO010000361.1 GCA_937899295.1 uncultured Opitutia bacterium | reverse complement strand
CATTGTTTGCTGTAGTAAGCAGCGTTGGCTTTGATCATACGGCCTGTGTAGGCGATCATGAGATCGCCCAAACCAACACGAAAGATGTGTGTGCTACCTACTTCGAACTTTGCGTCCGCCGACTGCGTTAACTCAAGTTCGAACGAACGTGTATCCGACAAGACTTTAAGGACACGACCTTCGATGGAAGCTGCGTGAATAGCATGTAAGACCAGAAAATAAAAAGCAGTTATACTAAGGAAAAAGCGCATGCTTATAAAGAGAATATCTCGGCGCAACTTGCAAGCCTAGGAGCACGAATGTGACTAATCGTAAAGTGCTATAGCATAAAGGCGAGGACAGAATCCAAAATACCCTCCCCTGGAACGTTTAATCAGCTGCATCTGCCGAGTGTGCGGTATACTGCTTCCAAGTGCCATCAGGTTGGCGGCGCGCCCACTGCTTACCATCCTCGCCCACCGCGATAAGGTGAATCCAACCGTTTTCGACGAGGTGCCGAACGTGGTTCTGACGCTCTAGGATAACGTCAAGGATCTTTGTGTCAGCTGCGATACAGGCGTGGAGGCGGAGGGGTTCGTGTATAAGCTTTTTGCCATCGTGCACCGACTGTAAGGGCAAACCAGGTCGTAGATCGTATTCATTACCGAGCGCTACTCCGACGCCGCCGACTACGTTGTGTATCGATTTGTGACCGCTACCGAAATGCGCGTTGTCGGTCGAGGATCCGAAGTATTGCAAGTTGATCCAGCTACCGACGACCATGGGACCAGCGATGACGCTTTCGAGGACGGTTCCTTTGGGGTCGCTCTTGGCGGAATATTCGTGGAGGAAAGCGCGGCTCTGAAGATTGGCCTCAGCCGTCCATGCGCGGGGCGCGACGATAAAGGCAGCGTTACCTGCGAGCGCCCACTCAGGACGAACTTGCGACCAGTCACGGCTACGCGAACGGACAGCAGATATAATGTCGCTTTGCTCGGCGCCTTCGCCGAATCGAGCAGAGCGCTCCGTGGCACAAAGTAGGCCAGCTTGGTCGAGCGATACCGTCAGTTGTTCGATCAGTCTCGCGTCCGCGGCTTCATAGTCGAAGAGAGAGACCTCGTCGGTTGTAGTATTGTGGAGACCACCAATAAATACGGTATCAGAAGGAATCAAAATGCCGCGCTCAGATAGTTCGATACGGACATCGGCTTGGTTGAGTAAGGCAGCTGCGAGACGAGCATTCGCATCTCCTGCGTGACCACCACAAGCACCGCAATCGAGACCAGAGGCGTAGGGATTATTCTTAGTCGCACTGCCGTGCCCACAGAAAAGCACGATGCGAGCAAAGTTTTCCAACAAATCGAGGCCCTTTAAGATATCTTCGGCCAGACTCGCACGATCCACAGTCGAAAGTTTATCCAAAAATGCAGGTGCACCTTTATCTTTGCTAGATTTCGCAGAGAGACCAAAAGCATCTTTGACTAGCTCCACTGCGTAGCTAAGGCCAATTGTCTCGACGAAGGTAAAGCAGGAAGAAGCGGCTTCCTTGAAGCGCTTCCATGAGCGTTTGCTCTCGCGTGCATCGACGCGCTGAAGAACAAGTTGATCGAAATCAGAAACTTCAATGCCTGACTTGCTGTCGGAACTCCGTAAAGGAGGCGCCATGATCACAGGGCAGCGCGATTGCGATCCACCAAGACCGGGTATTCTGTGTTCGATCGCTAAACCAAAGAAACCAGCGAAACCGATAGTTTGAATATTCATAGCGGTCGACTCAAGAGAGCGTCGGTAAACCTCGGAGCGCACATCGATACAGAAGACCGCCTGCGCATCAGGTCTCTGGGAGGCAACCTCACTTTTGGCTTTAGGCACAATGTCGAGGCGGAGTTTTTGCTCAAAGACCTGTTCCATTGCCGACTGCCAAACGAGGCGTTGCGCTAGATCGATGGGAAGCGCAAGCGAACCATCTTCCGTAGGGTCCTCCATTAAGTTGCGCTGCCAACCGAGGACGCGGTCCTCGCTTTCAGAATGGTTCGCATAGAGCGCCATATCGTAACTGAGCAGGATGGCAAGAAGCTGGAGCAAGGAGTCTCCCGACTTGCCGCGAATCTCAAGCTCGCGATCTTTGTAGCGGAGGTGCCCTGCCCAGCCTGGTAGTGTCAGCATAATACGGTAGAGCAAGGACTCGATGCGCTCTTCTGGCATTTGGAGTGTCTCGATGGCTTGATCGATTACGGCGTGCGGATCGTCTGGCAGTGTGGCAACGAACTGGCGAAAACCGGTCAG
>CALBPO010000360.1 GCA_937899295.1 uncultured Opitutia bacterium | reverse complement strand
CTGCTCTCGCTCCCGTCCTGCTACGGAACGAAGCCGAATTTGAATTGAACAACCGAACACTGGATGTTGGAGACTGAGGCAACAATACAAGCGGGGGATTAATCAGCGTATTGCCGCATGAAGCCATTGGCTGCCTAAAGCGTTTCGAAGTCTCGGTTGGCAGCAATATAAAGCGGATGCTTAGGCGTTTGGTTGGCGTTCTTCCCGAGGCAGGCAATCCTGAGTTTCGGCCACTTGCGATAGGGCGCGAGTAGCTCTAAGAAAGCATCTTGACGCTCCATGTGGAGGCCGTGGTTACCCCAGCCACCAATCACATTTAACTGCCCCCCATTGAGCTCATAGGCCTCTGATAGGGCGGTTTGTATACGTGAGTCATTTTCTGGGCCGATGGGGTCTTTGGCCGCCATCATCTCTTTCGGGTCAGTTGCTCGGTAGGCGAAGATATTGAGCATTAGAAACTCGCTCGCCCCCAGGCGCTTACTGAAAGCCTTGATTCGCCTGAGTGTCGGGTCCAGTTGGTTTTCATCTGCGGTGGACGGGTTCAGACAGACAAAGATGGCCCGCCGACGTTCAAAGAGCTCATCCCATCGATGAAGGAGTGAGTAGCGATATTTTCGGCAGTCCGAAAAGCTGCAGTCGTTGCGCATAAAGTATGGCTACTTTACATTGTTGGCGGTAACTCCTGGCCAGTCGTCAGTACGGAATGGGGTGACGGGCAGGCCGTTGCGATCTTGTAAGTTGACGACAGGATTGTCGCCCCATGCGTAGCGAACGGCGACAGGCTTCGGCACCTGGGGGCTGGACACGGTTACTTTATTTTTCCCTTCGAGCTTTGCTTCGGCCCAAACGAATTTTTGGTCTTCGCCAGCGATCTCAAATCCCATTACTTCGTAGACATCAAAAGTATGCAGCCCACCCGCACTGACATGCTTGAGTTGAATGCTTATAGCATTCCCATCGATTCGCATCGAGTCGTAGCTAGGGCTCTGCCATGCCATCTCGACACCGTAATCACGGGCTAAGGCGATTCGTGCGAGGCGGTTAGCCACGGTTTCTTTGTCGCGGGGATGGATATCACGGCCTTCGCCTGCATCGATGATGACGGCCTGCCCGGTATTGGGTAGACTCAGCGCCATCGATTGCGCCTCACGTAGCTCGGCCCAAGCGCTGTCGCGGGGTTCGGGGGCTTCTTGCTTAAAGTCAGCCAATTGCACCCAATAAAAGGGGAAATCACCTTGCTGCCAATGTTTCCGCCATGTGTTGATCATCAAGGGGAAGAGACTGCGATATTGATAGGCGCGCCCAGCGTTACTCTCTCCCTGATACCAAATGGCGCCACGAATGCCGTAGCCAATAATGGGGTGGAGTACCCCATTAAAGAGATTGGCTGGGCGGTGATTGCTCGTTCGGCTGTCTCTTGGTGCACGACGCTTCGCTCCTTGCTCTCCGTCAGCAACCCATTTTTTGTAGGCAGCGACCTCGGCAGCGAAAATTTGGTCAGTCATGGCAGCTGCTTTTTCGTCCCAAGATGCAAGTAGCTCGTCATACTGGTCCGCATCTTCAAGTGCATCCCGAGAAATCCACGCTTCAACCGCGGAGCCACCCCATGCGTTATCGATGAGCCCGATGGGCACCCCGAGCGTGTTGTGTAGCCGTCTTCCAAATGAGTAGCCGACGGCTGAAAAATCAGCAACGGTCTGAGGCTTACAGATGTTCCATGAGCCATTAAAATTATCTCTCGGTTCTTGCGATGCAATTTGCGGCACCGAAAGGAGTCGGATTTCGGGATAATTTGCAGATGCGATTTGCAATTCTGCGTCTGCAGAAGCTCTCACAGCCCAACCCATATTAGATTGGCCGGAGCATACCCAGACCTCACCGACTAGAATATCGCTAAAGGTGAGGGTGTTGTTCCCTCGGATTTCTAGCTCATAAGGGCCGCCGACTTCGAGTGGCTCGAGCGTAACTCGCCAGGAGCCATCCGCTGTGGTTATTGTTGTGTGGGATTGTCCGCCAATCGAAACGCTTACTTTTTCGCCAGGCGAAGCTTTCCCCCAGACGGGGTTGGCTTGCTCACGCTGGAGCACCATGTGGTCCCCGAAAATATTAGGCAGAGAGACCTTGGCCTGGGCGGATAGGCAAATGCCGAGTAAACAGAGGAATCGAGTAAGATGGGCTGTCAGTAGTTGCATCCTTTTAGCCCAAGTTCGTTTAGTGAGAATTGCAAGGTAAAGAGCGGCTATGGGATCAAGCCGTCTCTGTGTAGGAGAGCGTCGGGGTCGGGGGCCCGATGCATGAAGCTCTTGTAGAGCTTGGCGGGGTCTTCGGAGTTGCCCTTGGCAAGGATCTTTGTACGGAAGTCGCGGCCAGTCTCGGCGTTGAGGATACCTTCTTCTTGGAAGCGCGTAAACGCGTCAGCGTCGAGGACCTCCGCCCATTTGTAGCTGTAGTAGCCGGCGGCGTAGCCTGTCGGGCTACTGAAAAGATGACTGAAATTGAAGACATTGCTTTTAGCTTGGGTCTTGTATTCGGCGCTGTAGTCTTGGAGCGCATTTTCAACGAAGGCGTCGAGGTCTTCTTGGGCGGAGTCCGGCCAATGGATGTGGAGCTCTAAGTCCATCTTCCCGAATGCGAGTTGACGAACGTTAGCGCTGGCCTTCATGTAGTTGCGAGCGGCGATCAGCTTATCGAAGAGCGCTTGTGGAATCGTCTCGCCCGTTTCATGGTGGCGGGCGATACGGTCGAGGCTTTCGCGTTCCCAGCACCAGTTTTCCATGATCTGAGAGGGAAGCTCAACAAAGTCCCAGGGGACGTTGACACCATTGAGTGACTTAACTTCGACATCGCCACAGAGGTGATGGAGGAGGTGGCCAAATTCGTGGAAAATGGTCTCGACCTCACGGTGAGTGAGCAGCGCAGGCTGATCTCCGACCGCGGGCGTCAGGTTGCCACAGATGAGACCTAGGTGGGGACTGTGCTCGCCGACGGAGGGGTCGCGGTTGCCAGTGATGAAGTAGTTCATCCAAGCACCACCGCGCTTCGACTCGCGCGGATGCCAATCGGCGTAAAAGGAGCCGAGGTGTTCGTCGGTTTCGAAGTCGAATAGGTCGTAGAATTTGACCTCTTCATGCCAGACCTGCGGCTCCCTCGTAGCCGCAGTTGGAACTTCAACCTTGGACGTATCACGTTCCTCGATACGCAAGCCGAAGATTTGTTGAGCGATCTCATACATGCCGCTGATGACACGGTCGATTGGGAAGTAGGGGCGAAGGGCTTCCTCGTCGAAGGCGTAACTGGCCTTGCGTTGCTTCTCTGCCCAGTAGCCGACTTCCCATGGTTCTAAGAGCGATGGATGGTCGATGGGTAAACCTTCTTCTGCAGCTTTGTAGCGGCGAAGCTGCTCAGCTTCCTTTTCAAATTGAGCACGCACCTTCTGGAAAATTTCATCGCCGAATTCGAGAGCGGCCTGCCCGGAGGCGGCCATGCGGCGTTCGGTAACATGGTTGGCGAAGTTT
>CALBPO010000359.1 GCA_937899295.1 uncultured Opitutia bacterium | reverse complement strand
TTGAATCCAAACCACTGCTACCGCTTCGGCATGTAGCTAAGGAGCGTCGCCTTGAGCGTGGCCAACTCCTCAAAGCGAAGAAGATAGAGCAGAGTAAAATAGACCATAACACCTCCTGGAACGCAGACGGCGATAATGAGTGCGGCGCTCAGCTTATCGTTCAATTCGAAACCAGCCAAACACGACCATGCGAGGGCACAAAATAGCCCCATGCTGACACCTGCAAGGAGCACTTTAAACAAAGCCGGACGCAAGGCGCGGTAACTAATATCGGGACGCTTGGACGAGAGCGTTCGCCAGAGCAGCCAGCTCTGAGCGAGCGCGGCCAGCACGTTGGCCGCGGCCAACCCAGCGGCAGCCCAGAATTGCATAAGGAGTAAGCCGAAAAATAAATTAATTAACAGGCAGTAAGCCGCGACCCTTACCGGGGTGCGCATGTCTTTACTTGCGTGGAGTCCACGGGTGGCAAAAGTCGCCGCCGAGTAGAGCGGCAAGCCAAGCCCATAGATTGCGAGGAGTGGCACGGTGGCCAGCACATCGGCCTGTTCAAAAGCCCCCCAGAAGAAAAGCAGCTCGATAATCGGCTCGCCCAATACAAATAGCCCGATGCCCGCAGGTAGAGAAATACCGACTACGAGACGTAAGCCTTTGAGGAAGGCGGCCGAGAAGGCCGTCTCATCATGATTCGAGAGTGCCTTAGCTAGGAGCGGAAAAAATACAGTCGCCACCGCAATGGTGAATACGCCGAGCGGTAGCTCCATTAGCCTACTTGCCAGATAGAGCACGGACACCGCCGATTCGTCAAGCGAGTAGGCTAAAAGCCGCGAGATGAGGATATTAATCTGCAAAATTGCTGCCCCCATCAGCCCCGGCAAGAAGAGTTGCCAGAGCTCGGTCAGCGCTGCCCCACCCTCTGACTCCAGTCGTGGGCGCCATCCTTGACGCATGAGATCGATCGCTGGCAGGAGTAGCTGCAGTAGTCCACCGAAAAGCACGCCACCACACAACCAATAGACCAATCGCGCGGCATCCATATCCAGGCAGAGACCCGCGGCGAGCGCCCCGATCATAGCAAGGTTGAGCAAGATGGGAGTCGACGCCGCCACGGCAAAACGTCCGACGAGGTTCAGGCCCGCCGAAATAATCGCAGCCAAGCAGATAAATAGCATGTAGGGCAGTAGCCAGACGGCCAATCCCGCACCCGTCGCCCAGCGCTCGGGCAAAAAGTTACCACCAGCCGCCCAAGCCATCAAGAGCATACCTAGGCTGATGATTATAATCAGCGCTAACAATAAGCGCGCGAGCACCTGATTGAAAAAGCGAAAGGCACCGCTTCGCCCCTCCCTCTCCAGCACATCAGAAAAAACAGGGACGATGGCTGAGCTTAGCGCCCCCTCACCGAGTAGTCGCCGAAAAAGATTGGGTAAGGTAAAGGCCAGAATGAAGGCAGAATTCCACAGGCTTGCGCCGAGTGCTGCAAAAATGAGGATATCCCTTAAAAGTCCCAATAAGCGGGAGCCCACAGTCGAAAGACTGACCACGGCGATGTTTTTGAAATTTTGGAGCATCTGTTTGCAAGGATCAGGTAAATTCATTACCTATATAGATACTAACAACTACGTCGCAAAAAACTTTGGCAATTGTATATTTAGTGCTCTTAGTTCTTGGTCTGTTACTTACTTTTGTCAGAAAGCTACCAATTTAAACTTATTATTTGATCTATGCCACTCATTTCAAAACTCACCGTCCGCCTCAAACGCCATCCAAAGCGCGTTGTATTTCCCGAAGGCAGTGACCCTCGCATCTTGCAAGCAGCCCGCAAATTTGCATCCAATTCACTAGGTATTCCAATCTTACTAGGCGACCGTGCCAAAATTAAGGCTAATGCCGAGAAGCTCGACATTAACCTCGAGCACATCCGAATCATCGAGCCGCGCCGTAGTGATGAGTGGGGAAACTTTGTCAAAAAATTTGAAGGCTTGCGTCGTTTCAAAAACCTCAAAGACAAAGACATCGAGCAATACCTAGATGACACCAACTACTTCGCCACTATGATGCTTGCTACCTCGCAGGCTGATGCGATCGTATCGGGTGCCACCAGTTCCGCCTCCAGTGCACTGCGCCCCCTCCTGCAAATCGTCCCGCGCCTTCCCGAGGTTAACACCGTCTCCTCGCTCAACATCTTCGATCTTGAAGACCTTGAAACTGGCAAAGACCGAGAACTCTTCTTAGCTGATTGCGCCGTAGTACCTAATCCAACGAGCGAACAACTTGCTGACATCGCAGTGACCACCGCCGCGCTCCGCTACCACTTGACTAATAAAAAGCCTTATGTGGCGCTGCTCAGTTACTCCAGTAAAAGCGTAACGAGTAAGGACCCAACTGTGGCCAAGATGAAAGCAGCCACTAAAATGGCGCGCAATAAAGCCCGCGAACTCGGCATCCCCATGGAGATCGATGGCGAGCTTCAAGTCGACGCCGCACTTGATCCCATCACTGCGAAAGCTAAGAAGATCGACGGTCCTGTCGCCGGACATGCCAACGTCCTGATCTTTCCTGATCTACACTCTGCCAACATCGCCTCCAAACTAGTCGACACCTTGACCCGTGCGCGCAACTACGGCCCTATCCTTACCGGGCTCGCCAAGCCCGCTGCGGAGATCAGTCGTGGTGCTTCCGCTGGCGATATATTTGGTGCCGCCGTGATGGTCGCTTCACAGGCCATCGATCATAAGCTGCTCTACCCGACGGATAATAGCGACGATTTGAACGAAGACGTGACTATCCTCTAGGATAACAGATTCGTAAGCTTACAAAACTCAATCTGAGTATATGCCAACAAGACAAAAAGACTTCACCGAGCCCGAGGATACGGAGATTTTGACTGCGCCGCGCAACAAGACGACCAAGCGCATCTTCATCGCCGCAACTCGGATGAATGACGGTAAGACTACCACGAGTCTAGCCCTCTTTTCGGCAATACGTAGCATCACCGAGCGAGTTGGATTCATTAAGCCAGTAGGCCAGCGTTTCGTCGAAGTCGAAGGCCGTCAGATCGATGAAGACTCCGTCTTACTCAACCAAATTTTCAATGTGCAAACTCCAATCCACGCGATGAGCCCCATCGCGGTGCACGCGACCTTTTCTAGGGAGTATCTAGATAACCCCTCAGCAAATCACGCCGATCTAATCGATAAAATGTGTCGCGCCTTCGACCGCGCAGCTTTTGAACGCGACTACATTATCATTGAGGGCAGCGGTCACGCGGGAGTGGGTTCAGTCTTCAACCTCTCCAACGCAGAAGTCGCCAAGCGCTTAAATGCAAAAGTTATTATCGTCGCACGTGGCGGCATCGGCCGTCCGATTGATGAAATCGCTCTTAACAAGGCCGTCTTCGAAGCTGCCGGTGTGCAGATAATCGGAGCGATCATCAACAAAGTCGAACCCGACAAGCTAGAAATGGTCGACAAATATTGCCGCATCGCACTTGAGCAAATGAATATCCCCTTGCTCGGTTGTATTCCTCACGAGTGCAAGCTAACACAACCCAATCTAGAGCAAGTAGTCGCCGAGACTAATGGGCGTTGGCTTAATGGTAAAAACACGGGCAGTAAAAATCGGATCGATAAAGTCATTATTGGAGCGATGGCAGCCAAGGGCCTCGTAGAACACCTGGTCAAGGGCATACTTATTATAGCGCCAGGCGACCGAGAGGACATCATCCTATCGGCCATCGCTACCGACGGACTGCGCAGCGATAAACTCATCGCCGGCATCATCCTGACGCGTAATATTCTTCCCGACCCGAAGCTAATGGAAATGATCGAGAAGACCTCGATCCCCGTTATCATGTGCGGAGAGGATAGCTACAAAGTAGCCTCAAAAATCAACAACATGACAGTCAAGACTCAGCCAAGCGACGAGGATAAAATACCAATCATTAAAGATCTCATTACTAAAAATATCGATCTCGAAGTCATCCAGCACGCCTTCGACTTACAGGACTAAACACAATGCCTACAAAAAAAGAAGAGCCCACCTTTGAAAAATCCGTCGAACGCCTCGAAGGCCTCATTCAAGCAATGGAAAACGGTGATACGCCGCTCGCCGACTTAGTAGCAAAGTTTGAAGAAGGCTCTAAACTACTAAATCACTGTCAAGCGCAGCTTAAAGAAGCCGAGCTCAAAATCGAACAACTCAATCTTAAGACTGGTGAGCTCGAAAACTTTGACGATTCCAGCGAAGACTAATTAACAGAATGTCCCTACTCGCTCAGATCCAATCGCCTGATGACGTAAAAAAACTTACGCTCGAAGAGCTCCCGCAACTTGCTCAGGAGATTCGCGAACGCGTCATAGCGACGACCTCGAAAAATGGTGGTCATGTAGGCCCAAACCTAGGTGTGGTTGAGCTCACCATTGGCCTGCACCGCGTGTTTAATACGCCTAAAGATCGCTTCTGCTTCGACGTCTCCCACCAAGGCTACATCCATAAACTACTGACTGGCCGCAACGACGAACGCTTCGACTACATCCGCACAAGCGACGGCTACAGCGGCTTCTTAACCCGTGCCGAGAGCGAGCATGATCCTTTTGGTGCAGGCCACGCTGGCACCGCACTTTCCGCCGCGCTTGGCATGGCCGTCGCCCGCGATAAGCGTGGCACAGCCGAGCATGTCGTCGCGTTGTGTGGCGACGCCGCCTTCACATGTGGTATCACAATGGAAGCGCTCAACAACGTAGCCGGTTCGACCAAACGTCTCATCATCATTCTCAATGACAACAAATGGTCGATTGCAAAAAATGTAGGCGCTCTCTCTCGCTACTTTAACGAACTGATCACAACCCCGATTTACAATCGCCTAAACGACGATATCGAGAGTCTACTCCAAAAAATACCAGGTGGTGAGTCGATCATCAAATTTGGCACCAAGTGGAAACAAGAGACGAAAGACTTCTTCGTCTCCTCATCACTCTTTGAAAAATTTGGCATTCGCTACATAGGCCCCATCGATGGGCACGATCAGAAGCAGGTTGAGCACTACCTAGAATTTGCTAAAAACGCCAAGCAACCCGTGCTTCTTCACATCTTAACTGAGAAAGGTCGCGGATACAATGTCGCCATCGAAAACCCTGAGCGCTTTCACGGCGCCAGCCCCTTCGATGTAAAGACGGGCAAAGGACCACCCTCCGCTTCGGACACTCCACCCAAGTATCAAGACGTAATGGGCGAGACACTCGTCAAACTAGCACACGCGGATAAAAAAGTAGTGCGCATCGCCGCCGCCATGCCCACTGGCACTGGGCTGAATATTTTGGAGAAAGAGTTGCCCGACCAATTCTTCGATGTCGGCATCGCGGAAGAACACGCCGTTCTCTTCGCAGCGGGTATGGCCACTTCTGGCTACCATCCCGTCTGCGCGATCTACTCGACCTTCCTACAGCGCGCCTACGATCAAATCATACACGATGTTGCGCTACAAAACTTGCCTGTGCTCTTCTGTTTGGATCGCGCGGGTCTATCGCCCAACGATGGCGCCACGCACCACGGCCTATTTGACCTTTCCTACCTGCGCTGCGTGCCAGGTATCGTCGTCATGGCACCGGCCAACGAAGACGAACTCGCCGACATGATGGCCACAGGCCTCGCCTATCAAGGTGCTGCCTTCATACGCTACCCACGCGGCAACGCAGTCGGTATTCCGATCAAAGAGAAACCTGAAGCAATCGAAGTCGGTAAAGCACAACGCCTACAATCGGGTAGCGATATCGATATTTGGGCTATCGGTGCGATGGTCGCTGACGCAGAAAAGCTTGCCAGATGCCTCAGTGAAAACGGTATCGAAGCAGGTGTGGTCAACGCACGCTTCGTCAAGCCACTCGATACCGTATTACTAGCCGAGTCCGCCCAATCAACTCGCCTCATTGTGACAATGGAAGACCACGTCATCACCGGCGGCTTGGGCAGTGCAGTAATGGAAGCGCTCCAAACCGCTGATCTGCATAGCTGTCCCGTCGAACGCATCGGCTGGCCGGATGCCTTTATCGAGCACGGCAGTTCTGTGAACAAACTACGCGATGAAAACGGCCTTAGCCCTCAAGCCATTCTAGAATGTGTGATAGCGAAGTTTGCCAAAGTAGCGGCCTTGCAGACGTAAAGACGAAAAAGACGTAAGGCAGAATGCAGTATGCTGGCTTGCCCTAAGCTTACCGTAGCAGGCGAGAGCCCTTGTATTCGCAACGCTCTATTCCAAACCTAGCTTTTGACGACCAGCATCAGAGATCATATGCGGTGTCCAAGGTGGATCCCACACGATGTCGACTTGCGCCGTCGATACGGCGCCAAGCGCTTCGATGTTTTTTTTCGCATCTTCTGCGATGACAGGACCCATCCCGCAGCCTTGGGCGGTCAATGTCATTTTAACATTAACTGCGTGTCTGCCATCGGTATCCAAATCGTTGATTTTCAAATCATAGATAAGCCCCAAGTCCACAATGTTGACTGGTATCTCTGGGTCGAAGCAGCCTTTCATCGCCTCCCAGACCAGTTCTTCACTGAAGGGAACATCACCGAGCGCAGGCTCGTCCTCCTTCGCGATTTGGTCGAGTTGCGCCTGGGCTTCTAAGCCTAGCGCATCCCAGTCTTGGCTCGAAAGGCGGAACAAGCCTGAGTCTGTACGAATAGTCACAGTGCCACCAAGCGCTTGCGAAATCACTGCATGTGTACCTGAAGGAATTACTTGAGTATCTCCTGCCGGAATGACTGTCGCTTCAGTATCGCGAACGAGAGTTAATTCTTCGTTAAACTGCATGCCACAAAATAACACTATCCAATGGGCTTATGTCAACGCGAGGCACAAGATAAAATAAACATGCAGTCAATATGATCTCCGTA
>CALBPO010000358.1 GCA_937899295.1 uncultured Opitutia bacterium | reverse complement strand
ACAGTGGCTTTCGCACACCAGCAACTCGTACCACCATCAATTTGGCGCCCGGCGGCCTCCGTAAAGAAGGCCCCGCATACGACCTACCCATCGCGCTCGCCATCCTTGCTTCGATGAAAAAGTGCGAAGACGCCGAGTTAGATAAATTCCTTATCGCCGGCGAACTCAGCCTCTCAGGCAAGACCCGCCCTGTCAAAGGCACCCTCGCGATGGCCATGCTAGCAAAGAAACTTGGCAAGCGCGGTCTCATTGTGCCGAACGAATCCGCCGACGAGGCAGCACTAGTCGAAGGCGTCGCCATCTACCCTGTCGGCAGTCTCGACGAGGCAGTGCGCTTCCTCAACCACGAGCACATTATTAAGCCACTGCCGACCAAGCAAAGTAGCTTTTTCCAGACCCCACCGGAGAACCAGCGCATCGATTTCGCCGAAGTCAAAGGTCAGCACGCCGTCCGCCGTGCGGTCGAGATCGCGGTCAGTGGCGGCCACAATCTACTGATGATCGGTTCACCAGGCTCTGGTAAGAGTATGATCGCTAAGCGTATTCCTACGATTATGCCTCAGCCGCAAATCGACGAGTTTCTGGAAATTCTCAGTATCCAATCTGCTGCGGGCACCACCCTTTCCAGCAATAACCGCTACTTCCAACGCCCCTTCCGTTCACCGCACCACACAATCAGCGACATCGGGCTCCTCGGTGGTGGTTCAATTCCAGGGCCAGGCGAAATCTCGCTCGCACACAACGGGGTGCTCTTTCTCGATGAGTTGCCTGAGTTTAAACGTTCCGCGCTTGAAGTCCTCCGCCAGCCACTCGAAGACGGCCAAGTCAGCATCTCACGTAGTGCGGGTAAAATCACCCTGCCCAGTTCAGTCATGCTAGTCGCAGCAATGAATTCTTGTCCCTGCGGCTACACAGGTGATCGCTCACGCGAATGCCGCTGCACTGTCCCGCAGATTCAGCGCTACCGCTCAAAAATTAGCGGCCCTCTACTCGACCGTATCGACCTACACATTGAAGCACCCTCCCTCCGAATTGAAGAGCTACGTAATTCCGAGCCCGGCGAAAGCTCAGGACTTATGCGCGCTCGCTGCGAATCGGCACGCGCCTTACAAAATGTGCGCTTTAAAGAAACCGAACTCGCATCCAATCGCTGCAACGCCCGTATGTCGCACTCGCAAATCCGTAAGCATTGCGAGATTAACAAGGAGCAAGGTGATCTACTCCAACAAGCAATGGAGCAACTCTCGCTCTCCGCCCGTGCTTACGACCGTATCTTAAAAGTCGCCAGGACCATCGCCGATCTCGCTGGCTCCAAACAAATCGAGACCCCACACCTCCTAGAAGCGATCCAATACCGTAGCCTAGATCGAAATTTGTTTTACTAGAAGTAAAAGCGCTGCGCAATCATCCTTCGGATGCCCCATCTCCGCTGCGCTACGTCGAACCCAGTGGTTCTCTTCTCCTATCTCTTGCCGCCTCTTCGGCGACTTTGCCTTGAAGTGGCGGAGAGAGAGGGATTCGAACCCCCGGAACCTTTCGGCTCAATAGTTTTCAAGACTACCGCATTCGGCCACTCT
>CALBPO010000357.1 GCA_937899295.1 uncultured Opitutia bacterium | reverse complement strand
AGTAGGCCTCAGGCATATGCTCAAGCGCTTACGTGACATGGGTAAACCCGCCTATTGGACACTGCTTATGCTGATTCCTGGGATCAACGTTCTCGTGTTACTTTATACAGCATTTGCGCCGTCGAAGTCGTAAGTTTTCTGAACTTGAAGCCCGCTATGAGGCGGCTGTTGTTTATGAACGCCTAGATCGGGACACTCGGTGTTGTAAATATTAGAGGCGCTTAGGGTCTGCGATGGCCAGAATATAGGCATTGACCGTAAAATGCCTATGCCCTTTATTCTCCCGCTTTTTCCAGTGTGGCGATCTACCATGTCGCACTTCATTTAATATACATATACACCGTGAAAACCGACGTCCAAGACATCAATCCAACCCGTAAAACCATCTCCATCACCGCCTCCTCCGAGGAAGTGTCCGAGCAAGAAGCGAAACTCATTAATGACTTTCAGCGCCAAGCTAAGATCCCCGGTTTTCGTCCCGGTAAAGCACCCAAAAATATGGTGCGCCAGCGCTTCGCTAAAGATATCCAGCAAGAGCTTAAGCAGCGTGTCGTCTCACAAGCCCATCAAGAGGGTGTGGCTGGCGCCGAGTTTGAGGTTTTTACTATCGTCGAGCTCGATGAGGGTGAGGTTAAAGGTGGGCAAGGCGCCACGATCACTTTCACTGTCGATGTGATTCCTGAATTTGAAGTCCCTGCCTACGAAGGCCTCAAAGTGACTAACACGCCAACCGAAGCGAGCGACGAAGAGGTGACTAAGATGCTCGAACAAGTCCTCGGTCAACGCGCCGAGTATAATGTCGCAGACAAGGTCGCTGAGAAGGGTGACTATGTTCAATGTGCCTATGAAGGTAAAATAGGTGACGATTCCGTTGCCGATCTCGTACCCGATACACCCATGTTTGGCACACAAGCCAACACATGGGAGGAAGCTGGTAACGAAGACGCGCCCGGTGTTCGAGCTATCGTCGATGGCCTCGTCGGCATGAAGGCTGGCGAAACTAAAGAAGTGACCATGGAGTTCCCTGAAGACTTTAAGCCCGAAGCCCTCGCAGGAAAGACTGTTGTTTATAGCGTCGAAGCCAAAGAAGTGCGCGAGAAGGTTATGCCCGAAATGAACGACGCTTTCTTCGAAAGTATGCAAGTTAAAGACGAAAACGAGCTTCGCACAAAGATCTCCGAAAACATTGAGAATCAAAAGAAGCAACAAAATGCCAACGGCGAACGTCAGCAGATCACTGAAGAGCTAGTCAAATCGGTCGATTTCCCCATCCCCGAGAGTGGTGTCGAGAGCGAGACCGAAGCCGTTCTCCGTGATTTCATGCAGCGCAACATGCAGCAAGGCGTCTCCTCTGAAGAGTTCGAAAAGCACAAGGAGTCGCTTCACGAAGGCGCCAGCAAGGCAGCCCACGATCGCTTCAAATCCCGTCTCATCTTGACCAAGATTGCCGAGAAGGAAAAGATCAAGGTCGAGAACGAAGACTTTAGTCGCATGATCATGATGGAAGCGCAACAGGCTGGCCAAAACCCAGATAAGCTCGTCAAAGAGCTCCAAAAAGACCAAAACCGCGTCAATCAAATGCGTCGAGACATCATCCTTGGTAAGACCATGGATCTGCTCGCTGAAAAAGCCGATCGCGAGATCGTCGAGCCAGTTGAAGCCAGCGGTGATTAGCTTCTCGAATTATAGTTAACAGTAGAACCTCCAAAAGCATTTGATATTCGGCACTTGGTTTGTAGTCTAATTTCTTTAACATTATTTATTTAGTAACCAACTTATACACTGTGAGCTACGTACCATTACCCACTGTCTATGAACGCGAAGGTCGTACCGAGCGCGCCTGGGATATTTACAGCCGCCTACTGCGCGACCGTATTATATTCATCGGCACACCGATCAACGACTTTGTCGCCAATGCTGTCATCGCGCAGATGCTCTTCCTCCAGATGGAAGATCCCAAAAAGGACATCAGCCTCTACATTAATTCCCCAGGCGGCAGTGTGACCGACGGTATGGCTATCTACGACACAATGAACTTCCTTCAGTGCGACATCGTCACTTACTGTGTCGGACAAGCCGCCAGTATGGCCACGCTTCTTCTTGCCGCTGGAACAAAGGGCAAGCGCTACGCACTACCTAACAGTCGCGTAATGATGCATCAGCCTACTGGTGGTGCCACCGGTCAAACCTCGGATATTTCTATCGCCGCCAAAGAAATCCTCCGCTGGCGCGCCCGTATGAACGAACTTATCTCCAGTCACACGAATAAGACGCCCAAAGAAATCGCCAACGATTCTGACCGAGATTTCTATCTAACAGCTAAAGACGCCCTCGCCTATGGTATTGTTGATAAGGTGATCGAAGCTAAGCCAATCGGGAAATAGGCTTAGATAGCTCTAGCACTCCCCATTATACTCTTTCGATTATGGCTAAATCCACACGGATGACTTTCTGCTCTTTCTGCGGAAAAGCACAAAACGAAGTTCGTAAAATGATCGCTGGTCCCGCTGGTGTGCACATATGCGACTCGTGCGTCTCCGTGTGCAAAACCATCATTGACCGCGAGCTCTCAGAGAGTGCCGAATCAGCCAAGCCTAAAGGTGTTGCATCCAGCGACCGCTTCAATCTCCTTAAGCCCGCGCAAATAACCGCTGCGCTCGATGAGCACATCATCAGCCAGGACTACGCCAAGCGCGCCCTCGCAGTGGCAGTCTACAATCACTACCAACGTCTTCGATCCGGGCCGCGTGCTGATCACG
>CALBPO010000356.1 GCA_937899295.1 uncultured Opitutia bacterium | reverse complement strand
CCAATGATTATTTCATAATCTTCGTCTACGCGCTCTTGGGAGTCGCCATGGTCACCCAGTTTGCGCTGCTTGTTTGGCTGGATGTAGTTTAGCCAATGCAGTGCAGCATCCCTCAATTACTTTCGCTTGGCCACGACAGAGTGATACTCATCCATTAGGCTCTGAAAGTAGGTTTCACTCTCGTATGGCCACTGAGCTGATTCATCGATTTCCCATTCAGGGTGTTCGTTTAAGTGCTCTACTGTCCAATCAAAATACGGGCGATCGTCCGAGCGGAAGCAAAACTCCCCTCCCCGATCTGTGCGGCGAGCCACTTCGTCTAAAAAACCCAGCTGCACCATGCGTCGACGGTGGTGTTTAGCCTTAGGCCAAGGATCGGGGAAAAGCAGGATAGTGCGGTCAAAGCGTATGGCTTCGGGTAGCGCACCTAGGAATTCGCTAAGCTCAGCCTTGTAGAAATGGAGATTTTGCAAGCCGCGCTTGGCCTTCTTCTCATTGCCCTTGCGTATACGCCAAGAGATTAAGTCGATTCCTATACAAAAGACACCAGGGTTAACCTCGGCGTAGTCCGTCAACCAGTGCCCGTGTCCACAACCCGCTTCGAAGAGTATGCGTTCAACGCCAGCCAAGTCGGCGCGGCATGTTCCAAGCAACTCGGCTTTACGGGCGGCTTGCTTCGCGAGTTCGCGGGCGTGAGCTTCAGTAATTTCAGTCATTTTAATAAAAAACCCGCCAATCCGGCGGGCTTCGAAAATACGTATCTGTAGTAATGGCTTAATTTATACCCACTATTCGCCACACTATTCGCCAACTATTCGCCGTCTTCGCCAATCGCCTCGACAGGGCAGCCTTCGAGGGCCTCCATGCACAGATCCGTCTCTTCTTGCGAAGTCGGTTGCTTGTAGACGAAGGAGTAACCTCCGTCTTCGCTGCGGGTAAAATTTTCCGGGGCCGTTTCACGGCAGAGATCACAGTCGATGCATTGTTCATCGACGTAAAATTTACCCTTTACGTTTTCTGGCCATTTTTCGTCTAGTTCTGCCATGACCCGAAAAATCCTTCTTTTATTCAACGAGTCAAGAGGAAGCGGCAAGAAAACGCAGGTTTTCAATACTCCGACTGCGTTCTTGAATTTTTACAATTTATCCTCACACTGCCGCGCTAACTTTAAGAATGGGCGCACGCATTACTGCCCGCAAAGACCAAAATTTTCAATCAATCATGACGAAACAAAACGAAGACATCTCTGGAGAATCCAATGAGCCCAAAGTCGAAGCAGCTGAGGAGACCGAAGCCCAAGAAGCTAGCGCTGAAACCAACGAGCCCGTGCTGACCAATCTAGAAAAAGGTCAGGCCGAAGCGGCCGACATGAAAGGTCGCTATTTACGCTCAGTCGCCGACCGGGAAAA
>CALBPO010000355.1 GCA_937899295.1 uncultured Opitutia bacterium | reverse complement strand
GCGCCTGCCTTTCGCAATATTGCTGAAGCTTGCATTGCCTATTTAGGCATCCGCCCTACTCGCTCAGACGCCGCATTCGTAAACTTACAACCCTCAATTTATGATCGGTCTAGCAGAATTTCAAATTAGCACCTTACTCTCATCTGCCAGTTCTAGACAATCTTACTCCCGCCGATTCGAACAAACCGCGTTCAGCGATCAAAAAAGATCACCTATGAATCCCAACGTAAGTCATCTGCTTACTTGCGTCGACACGATTCGTCGCAAGCTCCGCGAGGATAGCGCAGTGACTTGCCTGATTACGGATAGTCGCCGCGTAGTACCAGGTGCTCTCTTCTTTGCCATTGGTGGTCTGCGCACAGATGGTAATCTCTTTGTTGAAGAAGCTGTTGATCGCGGCGCAGTGGCCATCATCACCGTGGAAGATCTCGGGCATCACTTCCCAATCGACTATATCCAAGTCGCTGATGTGCGTCGTACTTTGGCGCTTATTTCGCGCGAGTTCTACCATGCGCCCGATGCTAAACTTGGCGTGACGGGTATCACTGGTACCAATGGTAAGACCACTGTCTCCATGCTCACGCAGCATCTAATCGGTGGGCAAGATCAAGTTGGTTTGGTAGGTACCATTCGCTATGATCTGGGCAAGCGCACGCTACCATCTTTTCGTACGACACCAGAATCGGTGGATGTCTACGCTTTACTCGCGCAGATGGTGGAGAACAATTGCACTGAAGCCGTGATTGAGGTTAGTTCCCACGGGATTGATCAGAAGCGTACTTACGGCCTAGACGTCGACGCGGCTACGTTTTTGAATCTCACGCAGGATCATATCGATTATCATAAATCGATGGAGGTATACTTTGAAGTAAAGAAGCGTCTATTCACTGGCGGCATGGGGCGCCAACCGCGTAAAGCAATCATTAATATAGACTGCCCCTATGGTAAACGCCTACTCAGCGAACTACCCAAGAGTGTCGAAGCTACTACCTTTGCAATTGAAACAGAGGCTACTTTTCGTGCAGAAAAAGTCGATCTCTTTGCTGACCATACAGAGTTCCAACTCACCTGGCCAGAGGGCGAGATACAAGTCAAATCACCGCTACTTGGCCGCTATAATGTGAGTAATCTATTGGCAGCACTCGCGATCGCTTATACAAAAGGCCACTGTATCAAAGCGATGCTGGGTTGCGCTGGTTCTTTCCCAGGTGTGCCCGGTCGTATGGAGCGGATTAATGAAGAGCAGTCATTTAATGTCATTGTCGATTATGCTCACACCGATGATGCGCTCACCCATGCCTGCGCCATGTTGCGGGAGATAACACCTGGCCGCCTCATTGTTGTTTTCGGCTGCGGTGGCGACCGAGATCGCACTAAGCGCGCGCCCATGCTGTGCGCTGCTATTGAGGGTGCCGATAAAGTCTTTGTCACTTCGGACAATCCTCGAACTGAGTCGATCGATCAAATCTTCGCCGACATGCGTGAAGCTAAAGACAGTAAAAGCGCCCACTTTGTCAACGACCGTAAGCACGCTATCTCGCTTGCGCTAGATTCCGCTAAAGCCGGAGACTGCGTTTTAATCGCAGGGAAAGGCCATGAAGCTTTTCAAGAGTTTGACGGCACAGTGATTCCTTTTGATGATCGTCAGATAGCTCGTGATTTGATATGCCTTAAAAAAATTTCATGACCATGACATCTTTTGATCCACAACACGTAGCCGGTTGGACAGGTGGATCATGGTTCAACGAGCCGAACGTAGCTATCGAAGGCTTTTGTTTTGATGCGCGTCAGATCAAGCCTGGGCAATGCTTCATAGCATTGAAAATGGGTATTCGCGATGGACATGAATTTCTCGAACAGGCCGTGAGGGGTGGGGCAGTGGCTGCGATCGTTGAAAATACTAAGCCAATTGCACTGCCTCAATTGAAAGTGAGCGACTCTCTAGTCGCCCTCGGTGCGATTGGAGCTGCACTTCGTTCAAAATTTTCAAAGCCTGTCGTCGGTATTACTGGAAGTTGCGGCAAAACCTCGACCAAAGAAATGCTGCGCTGCTTACTCGGCGAAGACCGTACACATGCGACTGCGGGGAATTGGAACAATCGCATCGGTGTACCTATGACACTTTCTGGGCTTGATTCAAATCAACAAGACTTCGCTGTAATCGAAGCTGGTATCAATCAGCCTGATGAAATGGTGCAGCTTGGAAGAATGATTCAAGCCGACCTCAACGTGCTGACAAATATTGAAGTCGCCCACCTAGAACTTCTGAGCAGCTTGGAAAACATCGCCTCCGAAAAATCGCTTTTAGCTGAACTCGCTAAACCAGGTTCGCCAATTATTCTACACGTCGATGCCTTGCGCTATAATGCTTATAAGAAGCTAGCACATCGTGCTATAGTACTGCTACCCGAAGGGGTCGCTGCTCCCGATTTACCAAGCAAGCAGATCGTTCGCTATAAAGTCTCCGAACAAATGGAGGATCTGGGAGCAACTCGAGCAGTGCAGGCATCTCAACAAGTCACCATTGATGGTCAAAACTACCCAATTGCGAGTCCGAGCGAAGGCATCGCGAGCAACACGGCGCTGGCCATCGTTGCAGCTAAATATCTGGGTATTGTTGAGTCAGACATCCGCAAACGCGTCGAAGCGTGGCGGCCTTCTGGTAATCGCGGATACCTTGAAACATTTAGAGAGCAGACTTTTTATATCGATTGCTATAATGCCAATCCTTCGTCTATGGCGGATGCGCTCGATGCCTTTGACCGAAGCACGCCGCAAAATATTGCACGTTTTTATATACTCGGTGCCATGGACGAACTCGGCACGAATGCTCCCGCCCAGCACGAAGCCATTGGGCACTTGCTAAAACTACGCCCGGAGGATCGCGTAGCCTTCGTCGGTTCCAAAGAGTTGACTAAGGCCTACGCCTCAGCGATCTCTCCACAACAGTGTATCTGCACTGAGGGCGTCGAAAAAATTAAATCCACCATTGCTCAATTCGAAGGAGCCATCTTTCTCAAAGGTAGCCGCAACTATTCACTTGAAAAGCTACTGCCTTCTACAAATTTAAACCTTAACCACTAATTCCCCGCAATGCTATCCTACCTAGCAGAATTTGAAAATATCTTTGGTCCCTTTCGACTTTTCCGCTATCTAACACTACGCGCCGCTTTTGCTGGTCTAAGCGCCATGAGCATCGGCTTCATCCTGGGGCCATGGATTTTTGCCAAACTCCGGCAGCTTCGCGCCAAGCAAGCCTTTCGGGGCGAAGACGAAGTCGGGATACTATCCGTACTCCACGCCAGTAAAGCGCAAACGCCAACAATGGGTGGCCTTATGATCTGCGTATCAGTCATCGGTAGCGCTTTGCTGTGGGCTCGTCCCAACGTCTATGTCTACACTGCGCTAATCATCTATCTCGGCCTCACCGTGATCGGCTTTCTTGACGACTATCTCACAGTCTCTACGGCCAACAGCAAAGGTCTACCTGGCCGCTGGAAACTGCTCGGACAAGCTTTACTGACTGCCATCGCCTTAGTTTGCCTGCTCAGTGTACCCGAATCAGCTTCGAAGATGCGCGAATTATGGGTGCCATTCTACAAGGATGTGGTCATCTCGGAAATGTCACTTTTCCTTCTCGTGCCATTTCTTTTCTTAATTCTTTCCGGTTCGAGTAATGCGATTAATCTAACCGACGGTGTCGATGGTCTGGCTATCGGTTGCACTGTCACGGTCGCACTTGCCTACACGATTATGGCCTACGTGGCGGGTAACGTTATCATTTCGGAATACCTTTTTATTAGCTACATACCTGGTGTTGGTGAACTCGCTGTAGTTTGCGCGGCATTGCTGGGGGCGAGCCTCTCCTTCCTCTGGTATAACTCCCATCCTGCCGAGGTTTTCATGGGGGATACTGGTTCGCTTGCACTCGGCGGACTCATCGGGATGATCGCTTTCATGGTGCATCAACCGCTCACTTTGATCATCGTCGGTGGTATCTTTGTGATGGAAGCGAGTTCAGTGATTCTTCAAGTGGGTTCCTTTAAATTGCGTGGTGGTAAACGCATTTTCCGCATGTCGCCTATCCACCACCATTTTGAGCTCAAGGGCTGGCATGAGAACAAGGTCGTTATCCGTTTTTGGATTCTTTCGCTCATCTTCGCTATGGCTGGATTGGCAACTCTGAAACTTCGCTAGAACAGACTCCAAGAAGGCAGACTGTAAAATTTCGACTTTGCGATGTTGGCAACTCTTCTACGAGCGTTGGAATGACCTCTATACGGTCGATGCCACCTCGGTATTTAGAATGATGCCTATGGGGTGATCATCATGCTCTTTTAGCGAGTTTCACCAGTGCCGTGGAGGACGTATGTATAGGTACATAGCTCATTTAGGCCCATGGGTCCCCGTGCATGGAGGCGGTCGGTGGAGATGCCGATTTCGGCACCTAAGCCGAACTCAAAACCGTCAGAAAATCGGGTCGAAGCGTTGTGGAAGACGGCGGCTGAATCGACCGAGGTGAGGAAATTCTGTGCGGCAGCAGTATCTGCCGTCACAATACTATCGGTATGTCCAGAGCTGTTGGCATTGATCAAATCGATAGCAGCCTTTAAGTCAGGTACGATGGCAATGGCGATGATCAAGTCCGTGTATTCGGTGGCGAAGTCCTCGGGCCAGGCATTGACGAGGGGCAGGCCGCTGGCAGCAAGGAGGGCTCTGGCATGGGAATCGACGCGCAACTCGACGCCGCGGTCGTGCAGTGCTTTGGCGAGTCGGGGCAGTTGTGCGGCGGCATCTTGATGGACAATCAGATTCTCGGCAGCGTTACAAACACTGGGGCGCTGGCACTTTGAGTTAATAAGAATTTCCTCGGCCATTTCGGCATCGGCTGTGGCATCTACGTAAACAGAGCAGACGCCTGTGTAGTGCTTGATCACAGGAATACGGCTATTCTCCACAGTAAAGCGGATGAGGCTTTCGCCCCCGCGGGGAATGATACAGTGAATGGTATCGTCTTGTTTGAGCAGTACCTTTAGTGCGGCGCGGTCCGTCGTGGGTATAAATTGGACAGCGTCTGGGTGGATGCCGTTGGCGCGGAGGGCGTCTTGGACGATTGCCGCCAGTTTCATATTGCTATGAAAGGCTTCCTTGCCGCCACGTAAGATGGAGGCGTTGCCCGACTTTAAGCATAGAACGGCGCAATCCACGGTGACATTAGGCCGGGACTCATAAATGATTCCGATCACACCCATGGGCACGCGGATCTTGCGTAGGTCGAAGCCCTTTGGGGGAGCGAGGTGCTCAATTTCGATGCCAACGGGATCGGGTAAGGCGGCGACTTGACGCACGCCTTCGGCCATTGCGGCAATACGCTCGGGCGTTAAGGTGAGCCGCTCTGTCATGGGCGCGGAGAGGTCGAGGCTTTTGGCTGCTTCGAGATCGTGCGCATTGGCTTCTAGTATGGCATCGGTCTGCGTAAGGAGCTGTTCTGCCAGATCGAGAAGGAAGTTATTTTTCGTCTCCGTGGGAAGCGCAGCCAGTTCGAGTGAGGCTATACGGGCGCGCTTTGCGATATCGACGACGAGTTCAGTGATTTGATCGTTGGTCATGTGGTGCTGGACTCCAGGCAGTGAGTAATTTTGTTAAATGTTAGCTAATATATCTTGCCAGATATGTTCGGGAAGGACGCTGCCTTGTACTTGTACGACGGCAGCTCCTAATATGGAGCCGAGTTTGGCGCATTCAGCAAGTGAGCGTTTTTGCGACCAGCCGTAGAGGAAACCGGCTGCCCAGAGATCGCCCGCGCCAGTAGTGTCGATTACGTGAGCGGCGTGCATGGGCTCGATTTTTTCAACTATGCCAGCGTGTGCGACGTAGGAGCCTTGGGCGCCAACTTTGACAGCGACAATCTCGCAAAGCTCGGCGAGTTGGAGTGCGATGGCAGCATAATCACCTTCGATACCAGTGTAAGCGTTGCCTTCTTCTTCGTTGGCAAAAACGATGTCGACGTAGTCCCTCAGTAGGTCAGGGAGGATCGATTTGGTGGCATTGACCACTTCAAAGCTAGCGAGGTCGAGGCTGATGGTGCAGCCTGCCTCCTTAGCGGATTCGAGCACGCGGCGCATGAGGGCTTCGTTAAATAGAAGGTAGCCTTCAATGTGGGCATGGGCGCAGCCTGCGAAATCGGAAACGAAGATTTCCTCGGTGGCGAGAGTCATGGCTGCGCCGAGATCGGTGCGCATAGTGCGTTCCCCGTCGGGAGTGACGAGGGAGAGACAGCGACCATTGGGCACTTCGCCGATTTTGAAGCGCGAGGCATCGCCGCCGAGCTTAGAAAAGCTTTCGCGGTAGAAGTCACCTTCTGCGCAGTTGCCAGTCTTGCCTAAAAAGCTGGTGGAGGCACCCATGCGTGCGAGGGCGAAGAGTGTGTTGCCTGCCGAGCCGCCGGGCGCAGCTATGGCTGCTTTTGGAAGGCTAGCGATCAAGCTAGTTATGGTGGGCGCATCGACGAGCACCATACCGCCTTTGTCGCCATCGATTTTAGCGACGAATGATTCGTCGACTAGAGCGATGGCGTCAACGATGGGACTGCCAATGCCGATGAGGGAGGGGCTGATGTGCATACTTAGGTATTAAGGATGTAAGTTTTTGTATCCTGAGTTGTAGGCGAAAGCGTGAGCAGTTGGACGTTTAGACCTGCCGTGGCTTGGATGTAAAATCTTATGGTCTCAGCCACAATATTAAGATGTTAAAATAAAAAACCGCCGCTCCGGGTGGAGGGGCGGTCTGTTGGTCGCTCTGGGTGGCGCAACTATAGTGCATCGCGAATGCGAGCATAAATCACTTGTGACTCGGCGAGATTACCGAGATTGCCTACGCGGATGCGGATTTCAGATTCTTCTTCGACTTCAGGATCAGTCTGCTGGCTAATACGGACCGTAATTTTATCGTCACCGACCTTGCGGCAGTAGATTGAAATAGCGGTGTCTTTATGTAGCTCACCTGTTCGGAAGTAGCCCAAATCATCAAGTTCGCGGATAGCTGTCTTAAAAATTTGACCTATCGGAGCGTCGATAGGTGCGTAGAAGAAGCCAGCGCGATATTCGGCGAGCTGTTCTTGCCCAGTTAGAGGGTCGATAGCGACCGGAGTGGTGCAGCCTGTAAAAATGCTAGCACAAATTGCGAGGAGTGTGATGAGTGTTACTTTCATAATTTAAAGACATTTAGATGATTTTACCGAGTGTGCAATCACTTTAAGATATACGATTTAGTTTTCATCGCGAAAAGCAAGCCTTCCGTCGCGTAGACCATAGAATTTAAGGCCAATTTTGCTTGTAGGTGCTTTCCAAGATGGAAAGCCTAACCTCCAACCATGACAATAGTGTGCTCTCCCTTGCATGGGCCGTTGATCTGGATTTTGGCGTAGCAGACCCCTTTATATAAAAGATAGAGGCTTGCCCCCGATCTCTCGAAAGCAAGCCGATTACTAACCTAATTAACCCAACAAAATAATTACTGAAATAAATCTGTTACCTGTAAAAACACGCAGCTTGTGTTAAAGTTCCCTATTTTTTAAAATATTTCTAACAAGCGATATCTTAGACGCGGTAGGGGATACGCCCTAATCTTGATGATATCGTAATCCGACTGGCCTTCTTGCTGCTTAAAGACCTCTGATGACATCTTTGATCGAGTGATCGATCTACGCTTCCAATTTAAGTCGCTTAGCTGTCGTTTTTTAGAGTAATCTCTCCGTCATGGAAACGAGCTTTCAGTTGCGACTCTTTCTTAGCCAACGATGCGCGATCGATGATATCACCATCTCTGTTTTGGATCATTGCGTAGCCTCGCTGCAGTGTGGCTTGGAGGCTTCCATTTTCAAGGCGGTGCTGAAGGCTCTGGAGTTTTTCCACATTCTTAGAAGCAATCAAAATCTTGGCGCGTTCTAGGCGCCTTGAGAAATCCTTTAAGTGCTGGTAGGCGATGCCAATACGGGTTTTTGGGTGCTGCTCGACGATACGTTGTGCATATTGACTAAGAGCTTGCTGCTCGGTTGTAATACGACGCGCTAGGTTGCTGCTTAGGCGGCTTTCCATCTCGTCAATCCGCATACTTATGTGTTGTACTCGGCGATCGGGAGCAATTATGCGCATCCGCGCAGAGAGATCGCACAACTGTGAGCCTTGGTCGCTAAGGTAGCCCTCCACCCAGGCGTGAAAGTCGCTTTCGGCGTCTTCGCAGCGCGAGCGCGCTTCCATGTAAAGCGAAGAGATCAATTCAGC
Organism: uncultured Opitutia bacterium; assembly: GCA_937899295.1. GTDB lineage: Bacteria > Verrucomicrobiota > Verrucomicrobiia > Opitutales > Coraliomargaritaceae > Thalassobacterium. Next base: position 1,389 of record CALBPO010000355.1, on the reverse strand, counting down.
TGCACCCGATGGAGTTTCCGCACGTTTATCGGCCGCATAGTCTGTTAATACGGTGTCGATTTCATGGCCGATTGCTGAGATCACTGGCAGGGGACAAGCCGCCACTTCACGCGCGAGGGCTTCCTCGTTAAACACCCAAAGGTCTTCGATACTGCCTCCGCCGCGCGTAATCACGATGAGGTCAAAACCATCACTCGCGACCACATGTTTAAACATGGCGCCCACTTCTTCGGCCGCACCTTTACCCTGAACTTTGACAGGAAAGATCACCACCTCACCTCCAAACTCACGGCGACGCAGAATTTGTAGAAAATCTCGTATTGCAGCACCCGTCGGTGATGTAATTACAGCGATCTTTCGCGGAAGCGCAGGCAGTGGCTTTTTATGACTCGCATCAAAGAGTCCTTCCGCTGCTAGTTTCCGCTTCAGGCGTTCGTAATCCAATTGTAAGCGACCCTCGCCGCTTTGGATCACGATCTTGGCTATCAACTGGTAGCGACCATGGGGCTCAAAGACAGATACGTCGCCTAGCAGTAGCAACTCCATGCCATCTTGAAGTTCGAATGATTGCCGCGCAGCATCCCGCGCAAAGAGGGCGCAGGGTAACTGACTGCCCGTATCTTTGAGTGAAAAGTAAAGATGCCCCGAGCTTTGTTTTCGTAAATTAGAAACTTCACCCTTCACCCAGACGCGGGAAAAGTTTTCTTCCAGTTGTCCTTTGATCAAGCGCGTCAACGCGGTGACCTCGAGCACTTGCTCAGGCGGTGGTGTCATTAAGCTATCCAACATCAGCAGGATTCTTTCGGCTCCACATTCGGGTGGCAAGGATGACCACAATTAAAATTACAATCCCAGTGATCGCCCATCCAAGCTGCCCTTTGAAAATTGCGCCCCCAGTTATGACGAAACATGCCGTCCACAGACTCGTCGTGGGAATAGAAACGAGCAAATAGTCCCGAAAGCGCATGCCTATGCTACCGAGAATAATATTTTGTAAAGCGTAGGGGATGCCCGGCGTAAGCCGCAGTATCAGTCCTAGACGGACCGCGTTATGCTCGCTCATCTCGGGCAGGGTTCGTCCACGCAGCAAATAGCGAAGCAGCAAACCTTTTAGTGGTCCCGCCGAGAGTGCATAGGTCCACATCGAACACATGGTGTGCGCGGTAATTGCAAGGGCTGGGGCCGATGGGATCGAGGGCTGGGGTCAATGGAATCAATTTCAAATCAAGTGAACTCAAATCGAAACAATTGCAAAGCGGATTTACCTCGCTGATAAGGTTTTGGCTGATGAAAAAATTCGCAACCAACTTAAAGATTGGGAAGCTGCGGGTTATGGCCATCTTCCAGTTTGTATGGCGAAAACCCAATATAGCTTTACCACCGATCCGA
>CALBPO010000354.1 GCA_937899295.1 uncultured Opitutia bacterium | reverse complement strand
GGGGTGTCGGCGGCGCTCATTTTTATAGCAATGGTCATTTCTCATCCATTCTTTAACAAGGGGCTTGAGCGCGCGCAATCTAACGAGGGGGAGGGTGTGCGCCTTGTGCTTTGGCACGAGGCCTTGAATCTTACAGCAAAAAATCCGATCTCGGGTGTGGGCGCAGGTGCTTACAGGGTCGCATTCGAGCAAAGTCCTCGTGTGTCTTTAGCGGATAGCCCGGAGACACCGCACAATGATTATCTATTAGTTTTGAGCCAACTGGGTATTCTCGGTATTGTTTTGTTTGGGATTCCTATTTTATATGTTTTTATTTGTTCCTTCAGTCTTTGGCGCAAGGAGCCCTTTGCGGTCAAATTGTTAGATAGAGGCGGCACGATTATGCCGCCTCAGCGCTTCTTTTTATCACTCGGCTTGGCCGGAACAATTGCTCTTGCCCTTTGCATGACTGCGACCTTTGTATTTTACATACCAGCATTGACTCTATATGGAGTGCTCACGTTTGCGATTCTGGTAAAAACTACTTACAAGCGAAAGTTAACTTTGCCTGTGCATTGGATTTTTCGTATCGAATACTTTTTGTTGGCGACCTGCGTTGGCTGGTCTTTCTACGTGCTCAGTTCGACTAAGTTGGAGGCTCAAGCTCTTGAATTGCGTGCTCGCCAACAGTTGGGGCATGTCGTGGATATGCGAGTGCATGTCTCAGGTAATGCAAAGCTACTCGATCAAGTGCTGACCCTCTACGAAGACGCGGTGCTGACTGACCCACAAAATGCAGATGCTTGGTTGGGGCGTAGCGCTTCGCTCTGCCAGCTCTATTTTAGAAGTCCCGGAGAGTTTGAACGTCTAGCCAAGAAAGCCGTAGTTTCAGCGGAGCGTGCGGTGGAGATCAGCCCTCTATACTGGAAAACATGGGCACAATTAGGCGTCGCGCGCTCATTTTATGGAGAAGCTGACCTTGCTGAAGAGGCATTACTCAAAGCCTTGGAATTAGCACCTAAGAATAGCAATGCTCATTATTATTACGCAGCCTTTCTGAGTCTTGACAGGGAGCAACGTGAGCAGGCCATGATTTCCGTTCGCGCGGCGCTCGACATAAATCCTAAAAATACTGCGGCTCGCCGTTTACAGCAAAAACTACTCATTCTTTAAAGTGACTCGCGCGATTATAGCTTTTGCCGCATGGCTGCTCTGTATATCTTCACTCACTGCAGTTGAACGGGTTCGCGGTGGGCTGACTTTACACGAAGTGACCGGCCAAGTGGACCTCAAGGAACTCGGCAAGGATGTTACTCGTTTAAGCCTAGGACAGATGCCTATTACGACGATGGGATTGATTGAATGTGAAGCTCGCTCGGGGTCGTCGGCATTTTTTACGGCATCGAATCGAACTGCGATTTACTTTAGGGGTAGCGGCAGTTTTGCAGTCGAACGCTTTGAACAGGTAATGCCTCAGTTGGCGGATTGGAATGCCGATACGGTAGAGGCTTCGCAGAGTTGGATGATTGTAAATTTCCGTGGAGGCGATCTCATTGTCGACAACCGGAATATGTTGGAGTCGTCTCAATTCTTGGTCGAGACACCGATCGGGCGACTCGCTACCAAAGGGAGCCTCTGGCAAATGCGGATCTTATTCGAACGACGTAGTCAGATCTTCGACTTCACGATTACGTGCGCCGAAGGGCGCGTCCGTTTCACAGATCTCCAAGGTCAGCAATACACGCTGCACACGGGTCAACGTCTAGGGGGTGTAGGCTCGCGTATGACCCCCTCGATTGAAGTCGGAGAAAATACGAAGCGTTCCCTAGAGCAGATGCAGCGTTATCAACACTTGGCTAGTCAGTACTCGGCAGCAACGAATAATCTTACGCAATACCTGGGTCACTTACAAGTGATCGAGCAGACTGCCCGCAGGACTTCTGCGTTGCCTCTTGCCGATAGATTAAATTCTGCCCGTCGCCCGATCGTCATCGAATACGCAAAAGAACCCGAGCCAGTCACTCCGTTTCGCGGTGAGGTGAAGCCTCCTTCGGCTTACCAGGCAGATTTATTTTGAACTAAAAGTGAAAATCTCGAAGCAGTTATTGGTCTATCTTAGTTTAATTACTGTGACGGCCTGTATTTGGTTATCTATGACCTTTTCAGGGGTGCTTGATGGTATCGAAGAAGAGACGCTCCGCTGGCGCTATCTCGTACGCGGAGAACTGCAGTCGAAGGCGCCCATTATCTATGTTGATTTGGATGCGGAGACCGTCTCTTATATGGGGGATCGACCTTGGGATCGCCGTGAGTTTGGGGTGCTTCTGCATGGCCTTCTAGGTGTAGGGGATGCGCGCGTTGTTAGTATCGATATCATACTTTCAAAATTTGGCGCAGGTGCCTTGCTCGATCTGGAGCGTGCTCTCAAGGGGGATGCCTTCATGGGAGAGGCAGTTGAAGCCCATGGTCAGCGAGTAGTGCTTGCTGCGGCCTACACTGGAGTGAAGACAGCTTATGGAGTCGATACCGCTTACTTGCCCCTAATTCGTAATGATAATTACGCCCCGAAAGAGAATCCCTTCCCCGAAGCACCCACTTTTCCTATTATCCAGTTCGATATTGGCCGCTTGGGCTTAGCCAACGTAGATGAGGAGCGCAGCGGTGGGACGATTCCCTATTTCGTCCCTGGGTTTGTTGAGTTAGATAGTTATCGTTACAGTTTCCATCTAATCGAGGGTTTGCGGCGCTTTAAGGATAGTTTCATGAATGAGCCTTTTCTAAAGGTGGTTGGTGACGAGGTGGTGCTCACAGATAAAGATGGCTTCACCACCGATGTGCTGCCGATGCAGCACCAGATGACGATCTTCTCCTTGGGCTTAGAGACATTCCTAGCATCATACGGGCTCGATGATAAGGCGGTCGAGATTCATCCAGAAGCACTCGTTATTCGGAGCGCGGGAGAGGTCTTTCGAAGGATTCCGTTAGTTGATCATCAATCGATCGAAGTAAACTGGTTTCAAGCTTGGGATTCGACTATTCGAAACAATCGGGTCAGCATGCAAGCGATACTTAGAAATGCCGATGCTTTAGCTGCTGCCGCTGCCTCGGGTGATGCGGATGGTGTGGCCGAATTGGAAGCGTGGTTTACGCGTTTTAAAGATAAAGTCGTCCTTGTCGGTGCGGTGGATCCTTTATTAAAGGATATTTCACCGACTCCTTTCAACAGGGAGCCAGTGCCAAAGGTCGGCCTCCATGCCAATCTCTACCGGACAATTGAGGACGAGGCCTATATTTTAAGAGTTCAAATGCCTGTGACGGTGGGGATTATCAGTTTGCTTACGCTTTCCGTCTCCATGCTTGCGTTGGGAAGTGGGGTGCCACGGATGCTCTCTATTCTGTTACTGATTGGATATGGCGCGCTTACCTTTGTGACCTTTGCGCAATTCAATTGGATTCTACCATTAGTTGCGCCGATCGGTTCGACCCTAGCGGCTGCACTTACTGTCGTTTTGCTAAAGCTTGGCTCGGAAGAGTGGCAGCGTCGCCGTATCAAGACGCTCTTTGGAGCTTATGTGTCACCAAAACTGGTCGATGAAATAGTGGAGTCGAATCAAGACCCAAAATTGGGGGGCGCCGAGGCCGAGATCACTGCGCTCTTCTCGGATGTCGAAGGTTTTTCCACTCTTTCCGAAGAGCTCAGCCCCGACCAGCTCGTCTCGCTGATGAATGAGTATCTCGGAGCCATGACCGAAGTTTTTCAATCGCAAGCCGGAACTTTGGATAAATACGTCGGCGATGCGATTGTCACGATGTTTGGTATGCCTTTGCCTGTTACAGATCACGCTTTGCGCGCCTGTCTCTCTGCTCTGGAAATGCAAGAGCGCCACGCGGACCTACGCGCAAAGTGGGCAAAATCAGGTAAGTGGCCAGAGTGTGTGCTCAACATGCGCACCCGGATCGGTTTAAATACTGGTCGTGCAGTGATTGGTAATATGGGCAGCGAAATGCGGTTTAACTATACCATGATGGGTGACTCGGTGAATTTGGCTGCCCGTTGCGAGAGTGGCGGCAAGAGCTATGGCGTTTATACGATGGTTACGGAAACAACGCTCAATGCAGCGTTGGCCTATGGTGCCAAGCTCAACTACCGCAAGCTGGATTGTGTTGTGGTGAAGGGTCGCCACCAACCCGTCGAACTATACGAACTGTGGGATTCGTCCATCGATCGTAAAGCCACTACGAATTGTAAAGCAGCCTACGAAGCAGCACTGGCGCATTATTTCAAGGGAGATTGGGCGGTCGCACTCGCAGCATTTGAAGCTTCTGAAGCGTTGGAGCCATCCATAGCATTTGCTCCAACTACCCCGTCAAAGTTACTTGCCGCACGTTGTCGTCAGTTCATATTTGAGGGCGGTCCTGAGAATTGGGACGGTGCCTTCATCCTGACTTCGAAGTAGACCAACTTTTCTTACGCATCAGATTTTCAGGATTGGATACTTCCGTCGCGAGAATCCCGCCCATACCAATTAAAAAAAGGAGAACTCTTAAAGTTAGCTAAATATACGAGCGATTCTAAAGACTAATATTGTGTTACCTTTGGATCCACATCCACTGCCCACGCGTGGATGCCACCTGCGAGATTGATCACATTCTCGAAGCCCTTAGTTTCTAGGTATTGCACGACATGGAG
>CALBPO010000353.1 GCA_937899295.1 uncultured Opitutia bacterium | reverse complement strand
AATTTCTGCCTCCGGGATGACGTAGGTGCCAGAAGAATCAAGCAGCACAGCAAACGCAGACTTCGCATTTACAACTGGCTTAATGGAGTCTTCAATCGATATGGACGCTGTGACGGTGCCAACGTTTGAGCTTGGATCACCCCCCCCCGCGGGGGGGTTGCCCGCGTTGCGTGGACGCAATGTGGGCATTGAGCGCGTTGAACTCCTCGACGCCTTCTTGTGCGGGGCGGGGCGGTGCGGGCGGGTGCTTGGGCGGTGGATAACCGCTTTGAACTTGTGGTTGAGCAGGGCGCGGGGACGCGGGACTTGGATGCAATTTTACAGACGGTGGAAGGCGCCGATGGTCGGCCTTCAGAGCTACAGACGCAGGCCAATGATTTGATCCGGATATTTCTGCCGATTGTGGTGGCTGTGAGCGCGGCGACGGCGCTCTTTTGGGGACTGACGGGCACTTGGATGGATGCGGTACTCAATAGTATGGCGGTGCTACTGGTGGCTTGCCCCTGTGCGCTAGGTTTGGCCACACCTGTGGCGATTTCTCAGGGGCTCTTCCGCTTGGCCAGCTCGGAATCGTGAGCCGTGATGGGGCTTTAATCGATGTACTGGCGAGGACGCGGCGTGTCTTTTTTGATAAGACTGGCACTCTTAGTGAGTCTGATCTTCGGGTGACTGAACTCTGGGTGGATACAGACTTACCAATCAAGCGTGACGAATTGTTGGCCTCGGTCTTGGCAGCTGAATCGGGACAGGAGCATCCTGTGGCGCGGGCGCTCACTAAGTATTTAAAATCTGAGGGTATCGAAGATAGCTGCGAGCTGCAGAATTTACAGATAGTTGCGGGACAAGGGATCGCTTATAATTTCGATGCGGGTGAGGTGAGGCATCGTTTCCAAGTGGGTGAGGCAAGCCTAGCTGGATCGGATCAGGCGATCGAAGAAGTGGTCAAAGCACTGCACGAATCGAAGGGGCGGCGTGTCTTTGTTTATCTAGATGATCGAGTGGTGGCATGTCTGGTCCTGGGCGAGAGACTACGGGTGGGGGTCGATCAAATCTGGGCAGATTTTGATAGGTTGGAAATACGCTCACATATTTTGACGGGAGATCCTTTTCCTGAGTTAACGCTGCCTCCGGGTGTGAAAATCGAGCAGGGCTTGAGTTCGGCAGATAAAGTAGAGCGCGTCCGTGATTCGGCAGGGGCGGGGGAGTCGCCATTATTTGTAGGGGACGGTATCAACGATGTCGCCGCGATGTTGCAGGCGAGTGCTTCCATCGCGATGCACGCTGGCGCGGGGCTGGCACGATCGGTCGCTATGGGGCAACTGTCGGATGATCAAATTGAGGTGATTCCGCGGGCAGTCAGTTTGTCGCGTGCAATTCTCAGAAAGCTCCGTGGGAATCTGTTGTATGCCTTTGTTTATAACCTCATTGGTATGGCATTAGCCGCAACGGGTCTCTTACATCCGGTTGCCGCTGCCTTGATCATGTTGGTATCAAGTTTTTGGGTCACGGCACGTGCGCTAAGCGGGCATTCTAGAACTTAATCACATCGATCTTAATTTTAAGCAGTTACCCTAATATAAGCTATGCAACATACTTATTATTTAAGCTCTATATTTTGCCCAGTCTCAGCTAATTATGCTTATTAGCTTGTCTATACATCTCCTGATCTCAGTGTTGAAGCGGTTTCAGAGACGATTGGATGATTTATGAATTGAGACTGAAACTCATTAGCTGCAATTAAAGCTAGTTTCTGATTAAATGGAAATACAGGTTGTTGAAAAAACATTTGCCATGTTAATTAGTGGCACTTTTAACATTCAGTTTTAAGTTGCATGGATAGCAAACCGACTACGAATCGAAAGAGTTTTCTTAAACGCGCAGGACTGGCAATCGCCGGTGTTTTTGCGGTCTCGTCGACTGCAGGATTTAACACCCGAAGGAATCAAGCTAGTCAATGCACCACAGCCACACAAGGCACATCTAAGAGCGCAATGGCGCGGGTTCGCAAAGCCAAAGGTGCGATTGCGCACAAGGCCTAGTTTTTGTTAGATTCCGTGATCTTTTACGATCTATAGGCTAATCGAATTTTACTAATTAGAAGCAATGGCGAATGTATTTCCAAAATGGGTCAACACGATCCCGATCAAAGTAATTGTTGCAATTATTCTGATCAAAACTGCGGTCGTCCTAGGCGTCACTTATTATGCGACACCGAAGTATACGCGGGTTGGTTACGCGCCTACGCAGCCAGTCGCTTTCAGTCATGCTCTCCACGCGGGTCAGCTGGAGATTGATTGCCGTTATTGCCATACTTTTGTAGATCGTTCGGAGCACTCAAATGTTCCGACGACCCAAGTCTGTATGACCTGCCACAGTATGGTGAGAAAGAACGATCCCATCTTGGCACCTATTCGTGATAGCTACGAGTCGGGCGAACCGATCCCCTGGGTCCGCATTCATAAGACGCCTGACTATGTTTACTTCAATCACTCCGTTCACGTGAATCGTGGTATCAGCTGTATGGAGTGTCACGGTAGCGTGCAAGAGATGGATGTGGTTCAGCATACGAAGTCATTTAGTATGGGTTTTTGCTTGGAGTGTCACCGTAACCCTGAGGAATACATCCGTCCTCCAGAGGAGGTTTACAATCTTGATTGGGAGCGCCCTGATACCGAAGAATTTAAGAAGGAAGCCGTGGACTTTGTTCACGACTGGAAGGTCAATCCGCCGCAAAGCTGTTCTGGCTGTCACCGCTAATCGATTTTATTTGAGCAATGAAAAACTCTGAATTTTCTGGTCCCCGCTATTGGAAGAGTCTCGACGATCTCGCTGAAACTCCAGCCTTCACGGAGTGGGTCGAGCGCGAGTTCCCTGCGGGTGCTTCCGAAATGGAGGGCGTTAACCGCCGTCAATTTATGAAGGTGATGGCCGCATCGTTTGGTCTAGCGGGTCTTGGTATGACTGGCTGTCGTCGCCCCGAGCAAGTCATCCTTCCTTATTCTAAGCAGCCGGAAAATGTCATTCCTGGTGTGCCCATTTACTACACATCCTCGCAGCCAGGTGCTCGCGACAATGTGCCAGTTATCGTGGAAACCCAATCCGGTCGCCCGATTAAGGTTGAGGGCAATCCTAGCTACAGCCCTTACGGTGGTGCGACTTCCGTATACACGCAGGCTAGTATACTCGATCTCTACGATCCTGACCGTGCAAGCAAGAGCAGTATCAGTGAAACTGCCGTGCGCGACCGACTCTCTGCGATCAACAAAACACACCTTGTGGATGGAGGCAATGGTCTCGTGTTTCTGGCGGAACCTAGTACTTCTCCTAGCCGCACAAAGCTTGTCGCGCAGATTAAAGAAAGTTTTCCAGAAGCCACATGGGCGGAGTATGCTGCCATCGATCAAAGCACCTCCGAAAAGGCGGCTAAACTTGTATCCGGTAAGTCACTACGATCCATTCCTGATTTCAGCAAAGCCAAGCGCGTACTATCGCTCGACGCTGATTTCCTTCTTAACGCCGATGCTTCCATCGGTCTTGCCCGTGACTTCGTCAAGACCCGCAAGGTCAAAGATTCGAAGGATGCTGGTAAAATGAGCCGTCTCTACTCGGTCGAAAGCTCATTGACTTCGACTGGCTCAATGGCCGATCACCGTCTCCGCTTAAGCAGTAGTCAGATGGGTGCATTTATCGCTCAACTCGGTGCCGCCCTCGGCTTAAGTCTTCCTGCCTCGGTTAAGAAGGCCGCCGCTTCACTCGACATCGATTCTAAGTGGGTCAAGGAGTGCGCTGCTGACCTCGCCGCGAACAAGAGTCACGCGCTCATTATTGCAGGTGAACATTTACCGCAGTCCGTGCACGCCATCGTTATCGCGATTAACGAAGCCCTTTCAGCGCCGATCAATTATATTGAGGTGTCCGACGCAGAATCGGGTATAGCTGAAGCGGTTGCGCGCCTCAACGAAGGCGATGTTAAGACACTTGTGATTCTAGGTGGTAACCCAGTTTACAACGCACCGGTCGATTTCGACTGGGCGACTGCCCAAGCTAAGGCAGGGGAAAGTATCTACTTCGGCACTGATAAGAACGAAACTGCTAAAGCCGCATCCGTAATGGTCGCCGCTTCGCACTACCTCGAAACTTGGGGCGATGGTCGCACTTTCGACGGCACGCTCGTACCAGTGCAACCGATGATCGAGCCGCTCTTCCCGACCTTTAATGAGTTGGAATTACTCGCGCGCATCGCAGGTGTGGGAACGACGGATGCTTATTCGATCGTTCAAGCGACTTACACAGACCAGGGTGGGGGTGACTTTGACAAATTCCTTAGTGATGGTCTCCTCGAAGGTTCTAATTCCAAGACGGTCAAACTTACTTCCGCTGATTTGAGCGTAATCGATGCTTCAGAATTAACAGCACCTGCTCTCAGCGCTTCAAAGCTCGAAGTTCGCTTTACGGCCAGTTCGCACACTGGTGACGGACGCTACGCCAACAATGGCTGGATGATGGAGTGCCCCGATCCGATGACCAAGCTGACTTGGGATAATGCGATCATGATCAGCCCCCGTCTTGCTAAAGAACTAGAGGAGTCGCAAGGCGTCCAGATCTTCCCGAGCAAGAAACCCATGAATAGCGACAGCGAGTTCTTTAAGAGCGCGAAGGGCACACTGCAAAACAACAAGGCAGAATTTAAACGCGGCAAAGAACAAGCTGTCCTTGCCGAACTTCTAATCAATGGTCGCACTGTAAAGGCACCCATTCATGTCGTGCCTGGCATGGCGAATTACACCCTTGTATTGCCGCTTGGTATGGGCCGCGAAGTCGTGGGTCGTGTCGGTATGGGCGTTGGTTTTAACGCTTACAGCGTCCGAGATTCGAAGAGCCAAAGTATTACCTCCGGTGCATCGCTCCAGCTTACCAACGAGCACTACGAACTTGCGAATACTCAAGAGCACTGGTCGATGGAAGGCCGCGCGATCATTCGCGAGGGCAACGCAGACTATTACAAAAAGCATCCTGACTTCGCCAACAAGATGGGCGTCGAGTCGCACGCTCCAGCTAACTATGGCAAGGACGCTAAGAAATCACTTCAAGAGAAGTCGACTGGGCAGTATCGCGGTAACTCCGCCTACGAGCATCCGAGCTTTGCCGATCCTGCGCCCAACGTTAAAGTATGGCAGGGCGAAGAGGCCCGCGCTAAGTTCCCTGATGTTCAGCAGTGGGGTCTAGCCATCGACATGAACAGTTGCACGGGTTGCACCGCTTGTGTGGTCGCCTGTCAGAGCGAGAACAACATTCCTATTGTCGGTAAAGACCAAGTCCTCCGCGGTCGCGAAATGCACTGGATGCGGATCGACCGTTATTTCTCTGCCGAGAAATATGACCAGACCGAAGTCCCAGAGGATGTTCAAGTCTCCTTCATGGGCATGATGTGTCAGCACTGCGAGAATGCGCCTTGCGAGCAAGTTTGCCCTGTCAACGCGACCGTGCACGATAATCAAGGCCTCAACGTGATGGCCTACAATCGCTGCGTCGGCACTCGTTACTGCGCGAATAATTGCCCCTACAAGGTGCGTCGTTTTAATTTCTTTGATTGGAACAAGCGCCAGATTGGCGAGTTCTATAAGGGCCCCTTAGGACCTGTAGATGAGCCTGAACTGCAGAAGATGCAAAAGAATCCAAATGTCACTTTGCGCATGCGTGGTGTCATGGAAAAGTGCACCTACTGCTCGCAGCGCATTGAAGCTGCTAAGATTGAGCAAAAACGCCTCGCTGGTCCCACTGGCAATATTAAGATTGCTGATGGCACGATTAAGACTGCTTGCCAACAAGTTTGTCCTACGGACGCGATCACCTTTGGTGATATCTCTGATGCCCACTCAGAAGTGTCCAAAATGAAGGCGAGTGATCGCAACTATTCTGTGCTGGGTTACTTAAATGTGCGCCCACGCACTACTTACTTGGCGCGCCTACGTAATCCTAATCCGAAGATGCCCGACGCCTACAAGAAGCCTTACGCTTATTCTCAGTATAAAGAGCGCTATGGTAGTAGTGGTAGCACCACCGGCCATGAAGATCACTCCTCTCCCGAATACGATGCCGCTCCGGCAGCTCAATAATTTAACAGTACGAACCGATTCAAATGGCTACGACGACTCAAGACAGTTCAATGGATGCGACTCAGGCCGCCTTATTGGCTAAAGTGCAGCCCACTGAGCTCCATGAGCAGCCCCTCGTCACCAACAACCGTGACTTCAACTGGGTGACTGATAAGATTTGCCGCATCGTCGAGACAAAGACTCCCACATGGTGGTGGATTTGCATGGCGGTCGCATTGATGACCGCTTCTTTCACGGGTCTTGGCTTACTTTGGCTCGTCAGCTCAGGTGTAGGGGTCTGGGGACTCGCGAATCCGATCAACTGGGGTTGGGCGATTGTTAACTTCGTTTTCTGGATTGGTATTGGTCATGCGGGAACACTCATTTCTGCCGTACTGTGTTTGTTGAAGCAGGGTTGGCGAACCTCGATTAACCGTGCTGCGGAGGCTATGACTATCTTCGCTGTGGTCTGTGCGGGTATTTTCCCGCTCTTCCACGTGGGTCGTGTTTGGTTTGCATGGTGGCTCTTTCCGATCCCCAACTCCAATGTAATTTGGCCGCAGTTCCGTTCGCCACTAGAGTGGGACGTATTCGCGGTCTCCACTTACGGAACCGTTTCTGTGCTCTTCTGGTATATGGGTATGATTCCCGACCTCGGTGTGCTCCGCGACCGTGCGGTTCAGCGTTTAAATAAAGGGGTCTATGAAGGTGGCAGTGCCATAGCCAACAAGATTGCCGAAGGGATGGATCATTTCCGCAAAAACTTTTACGCGATTCTTGCGATGGGCTGGCGTAATGCGGGTAACCACTGGCGCAACTATGAAATGGCTTACCTCGTTTTGGCAGGCCTTTCTACGCCGCTCGTTCTTTCCGTACACACGATCGTCTCCTTCGACTTCGCGCTCGCGGTGCTGCCTGGCTGGCACACTACAATTTTCCCACCATACTTCGTGGCAGGTGCGATTTTCTCAGGTTTCGGCATGGTGCTGACGCTCATGTTGCCGCTTCGCGCGCTCTATGGTTTGCACGATTTGATCACGCAGCGTCATATCGACAACATGTGTAAGATCTGCTTGGGCACCGGCTCAATTGTGGGTTACGCTTATATCATGGAGTTCTTTATCGCATGGTATGGAGCCAACCCTTATGAGAGCTTCGCTTTCATCAATCGTGCTTTCGGCCAATACTGGTGGGCCTACGTCATGATGTTCTCTTGCAACGTGTTTACCCCACAACTCTTCTGGTTTAAGAAGGTGCGCGAAAATGCGGCCCTTGTTTGGATCATGTCGATTTTTATCAATGTCGGTATGTGGTTCGAGCGTTTTGTGATTACAGTCACATCGCTCGCCAATGACTTCCTACCAACAAGCTGGGGATACTATTCGCCGACGATGGTCGATATCCTGACCTTCTTTGGCACCTTTGGCTTGTTCAGCGTGCTCTTCCTTCTTTTCCTCCGCTTCCTCCCACTTATGCCAATTGCGGAAGTTAAATTCGTTATGCCAGAGGCCGATCCGCACGGTCACCGTGGCGACGAGAAAGGAGACCAACACTAATGACTGAAAAATACGGAATCATTGCTTCGTTTCCCGACACGCCTTCGTTCTTCCATGCTGCGGAGAAGGTAAGAGACGCCGGTTACAAAAAGTGGGACACTTATTCGTCCTTTCCAGTCCACGGTATGCCCGAGGCGCAAGGTCAAGCACGCTCCAAGGTGCCTGTTTTTACTTTCTTAGGTGGCATCACTGGATTCACTGTGGGTTTACTCATGGTCTGGTGGATGAATGCCTACGACTATCCACTGATCATTCGCGGCCAGCCTTTCTTTAGCCCAGTCTTTCCATTCCCGATCATGTATGAACTTACGATTCTGCTCGCTGCCTTTGGCACTCTGGGAGGGATGTTCATCACTAATCTGCTTCCGCAGCATTATAGTCCACTTTTCAACAGCGATCAGTTTCTTGAAGTTTCCGGAGACCGTCTGGTCATCGCGATTGAAGCGCGTGACGGTCAATATGACGCAGTCGCTACACGCCAATTCCTTGAGGAAATCGGCGGCACCGACATTGAGGAGGTTTCAGCCTAAGACATCATGCGTATTTTCTTAGCTATCTATCTTTTTGCGGTGATCGCAGCGGTATCGATTCTCGGTTTCCGTGGTTCGACTAGCACGAAGCCACCTTTGGAGGTCTTTCCGGACATGGACCATCAAGCTCGCTACAAGCCACAGGCCGAAAACGAATTTTTCGCCGACGGTCGTAACGATCGGCCAATTCCTGCAGGCACTGTTGCTCGTGGTAACTATTTCAATCAAGTGGAAGTTTTCTCCGAAGACTTCGAGGACGAACACCTAGGCGACACGGTCTTTCATGATGGTAAAAATGCGGATGGATCTTTCGTGCAAGCACCCCCACTGGAAGTCACTTTCGAGCTGATTGAGCAGGGCAGGGAGAAGTATGCGATCTTCTGCACAGCCTGCCACGGTGCTGCTGGTGATGGTAATGGAGTGACCAAACCCTATGGCGTGCTTGCAGCAAATTACCACGACGATCGCCTTCGCGGCGAATCCGATGGCTATATCTACGATGTCATCATGAACGGGAAGGGCCTGATGCTTCCTTTGAAAGATCGCATTTCACCGGAAGAGGGTTGGGCAATCGTCCTTTATGTTCGCGCTCTACAGCTTTCGCAAAACGCGAACGCCGAAGACTTGACTGCCGCACAACGCACAGCGCTAGGACTATAATACTATGAGTTCGGATACAAGAAATTCCAAAGGTAGCCAAGTCGGACTGATCGCACTCGTGGTTGGCATCGTCGGCATCGTTATCGCACTCTTCGGTTTCAAGCAAGGTTGGGATACGGGTGAAGTTCGGCCCATCATGAGCTGGCTGATCGCTCTGGGCTTCTGGCTTTCGATTGCTGTTGGCATGCTCTTCCTCGTGCAGATCTGGTATGTTTTCCATGCGCGCTGGCCGACGATTATTCGCCGTCAGTGTGAGCATTTCATGGCAGCCTTTCCTTATCTGCTTGTTCTGTTTTTACCGCTCCTTGCGATCCCCTTTCTCCACGAAAACCCGGGTCTGCTCTGGAAGTGGATGGATGGGCATAATGAACTGCCAGGTCACGGCACCGTGGCAGAGGATCCGCTTTACGCTTGGAAGTCGCCATTTTTGAACATCCCGTTCTTTGCGATCCGCGGCATAGGCATCTTCGTGGTCTTTATTGGCGTCGCTACATTACTGCGCAAATGGTCTTTCGACACGGATACCACCGGGAACATCAACAACATGCACAAGGCTCGTCGCTTGTCATCGCTTGGTCTTTTCTTAACTGCCATTGCGATGACACTCGGTTCGATCGACTGGTTCAAGTCATTGGAATACCACTGGTTCTCGACCATGTATGGGGTTTGGTTCTTCGCCGCTTGTATGCGTGCCGCTTTAGCCTCAATCATTATTTTGACTGTGATCCTTGCCTGTAAAGGCTACCTCAAAGGTATCCTCAAACAAGCGCACCGTTATGACATCGCATGTATGATGCTGGCCTTCACCGTATTTTGGGCTTATATCAGCTTTTCGCAGTATTTCCTCATCTACAGTGCCAATATACCCGAGGAAACCTTCTGGTATAACATACGTGAAAAGAATTTTGACGGCGGCCTTAACAGTTGGTGGTGGGTGAGTATGGGCTTGATCTTCGGTCACTTTCTGACGCCGTTCCTACTGCTTCTTTGGTATAAGACTAAGGTCGTGATCTGGCGTACTGTCGGTGTTTCCATCTGGATTCTTGCATTTCACCTGCTCGACCTCTACTGGAACATTATTCCTGGTAAGCTAGTGGCACCTGACCACGGAGCAGGATACCTCATCCGCCAGTTTTCTGTTTCGATCTACGACTTGGCAGCCCTCGTCGGTATAGGCGGCATCTGTATTTTTGCCATGTGCCGCAGCATGAAAAAGGCCGAACCGATTCCTGTTCGTGATCCCAACATACTTACATCTATCAACTACACAGAGTAATCGCGATGCCTGAAACTCAAATATCCAAGAGCAATATTTTGCTCACCTTTCTAGGTTGCTTAGGCGCGTTCCTTGTTTTCGTGCTCATCATCTTTATCGCTTATTTACCGAATCGTCCCGAACGGGTCGATGCGCAGGTATATGCCACCCGCCAAGCCAAGGCCGACGAGTCTCGCGCCGCGGGGGTTCAAAAGCTCACAAATTATGAATTGATCGACGCGGAAGCGGGAACAGCACGTATCCCAATCGAAGAGGCGATCAGTCTTACGATCGCCAGCTACAATAGCGGTGAAGGTCTTTTCGCACCCACGGAAACCCCCTTGCTTGAAATTGAAAGCGTATCGGTCGAAGAGTTTGTATTGCCCATTGTGGATTCAAACGGTGCAGCTGAAGCGGCATTCGACATAGAGACCACAGAGACACAGATAATATACAAGGAGAGACATAGTGGCACATACCAGACAGACTGACTGACAAAGACAAAAACAGAGACAGGGATATTGACAGTGACAGAGACAGAG
>CALBPO010000352.1 GCA_937899295.1 uncultured Opitutia bacterium | reverse complement strand
GAAACTCACTTACCCAGTACATTGCGGACAGCATCGGCAAGCCTTTCGCTAAGGCAGATGAGCTGAAACATAAATTTTTTAGCGATGATCTCGACTACTCTAACGATGATTCTGGGGCAAAGCTATTAACCTCTTGCTCTGAGTCATTCATGCGCCGTATGGGGCAGGAGATTACCCGTTCGATTGTCAATTACCGCCGTCAAAAGGGAGGCGCAGCGCCGAAGCGCATTCTCCTCAACGGGCGTGGGGCATTACTCGAAGGCCTCACCGAGCAACTATCTACTTCGCAAAAGGTTGGCGTTGAATTTTTTGATCCGCTGCAAGATGTTACGCTTTCTGGTGAGCTTGCCTCAGATTCCACCTCACTTCGCCTAGAGACCAGTGAGATCATTGGGGCCGCCGCTCAGCACATGGTGGCGGACAGCGCCGGCGTTAATTTGCTGCCCGACGAAGTTCAGCGCGAAATGGAGTTCGGCTCCAAGAAGCCCTATCTCATGCTGGCTGCGGTTTGTTTGGCACTCGCTCCTTGGCCAGTATTCGTAGGAAATAAGGAGTTGGGCAATACTTATGAAAAAGCGGCTCAAGCTACTCAAGCTCAGGTCACTCCCTTGCAGTCTCGCCATTCACAAATTCTTGATAACACTAACAAGGCCGTAAAAATTAGTGAGTCGATCCGTCGTGTCGAAGGCCTCGTTAACTCGAAGACCAACTGGATACAATTCTTCGCAGAATTGCAAGCTAGCCTGACAAAGGCCGAAGATGTCTGGCTCGACTCGCTCGAAGTGCAGCGCGAACAACCTGGTAAGGGTGAGGCTTCCTACGAGGTTGTCATCGAAGGGCAAATGCTCGTCCGAGAAACTGCTGGCGGGACTACTGGCATAGATCAAGAGGTTATTTCACGTCGAATTAAGGGGATGCAGTCTAGTTTTGAAGATTCTAAATTTATTGTATCTTCCAAGCCACCGAATATCAACTGGAGTGATCTACGTAACGGGCTCAACGTATTAACTTTCACTATTAATTTGGTCGTGGATACCGCAAAACCGCTCTAGACACTATGGGTTTCATCAAGAAAAATCTCGTTTTTACGATCATAGTATTTGTTTGCATTATGGCCTTTGCTGCGGGTGCCTACCTAGCCCTCGCTGAGTCTGGCAAAATTGACCAAGCAAAGCAAAAGATCACTTCAGCTGAATCACAGCTTAAGAGCATGCGGTTTGCTGATCCGGCGCCCACCCAAGAAAATGTGGAAGCTTCTGCCGAAAATGTGTCAGAGCTCGAAGCTGAACTCAGGAAAATTCGCGAAGATTTGGAGCAGGGCGCTCGCATATCGACATCGACCGATGGCATCAGCGTCATGGCTAGTATTCAGCAGTTCATCTCCAGGTATCAGCGCGAAGCCGCTGCGCTCACGGACATAGACGGCGAGTCAGTTGAAATCATCGTCCCAGACGACTTTGCATTTGGCTTTGAGCAATACCTTGATGAAGCGAGGATGCTCGACGACGAAAACCTGATCCCAGTCCTCGACAAGCAACGCCAAATACTTAGCTACTTGCTCGATAAGCTTTATGGCGCCGAACCAGAAAGTATTTTGTCTGTTGAGCGTGAGGTCCTAGAGCTAAAAGCCGAAGGCACTGGTAGCGCAAAAGGCTTTGCTATCAATTCTGCAATCACTTCAAAAGTATCCGGCGCGATCGACACGCTTGCCTTTCGGTTGACCTTTACAGGCTACACCGACTCGCTACGACGACTACTCAACGATCTTGCTAAATTCGATTTCCCGATTGTCGTTCGTAGCATTGAAGTCGAGCGCCCCTCAGGTATTAGTACGACTGCAAAAGTGCCTGCCAACAACAACCTGGATGCTTTTTTTGGAGTCTTTGACGGTGGTTCCAATTCGGAAGCAGAAGTTCCCGAAGAGGCACAGAAGCCTGTCATTTCAGAAAACATTTCCACATTTACTGTCGTCCTCGAATTTATCGAGATCGCCCTTCCGGCCCAATCTGCGGGAGACAACGTCTAATTTTGAATGAATAAGATTTACGATAAACTCTTACTTTTCATCGCCGTTCTCGTTTTAGCGGGTGGGGTTTTTCTCTACACACAAAAGTCGGGTGCCACGCACTTTCTTGAGGTGCCCATTGATGTTCAGCCGACTGATAG
>CALBPO010000351.1 GCA_937899295.1 uncultured Opitutia bacterium | reverse complement strand
GGTCAAACTGCTCGGTGAAGGTGCCACCGAATTGGAGGATAAGAAGCCGCTGCGGATTATGATGGTGGGTCTTCATGGCTCAGGCAAGACAACCAGTAGCGGTAAATTGGCTCGCTATCTTAAAAAGAAAAAAGAATACCGCCCAGCCTTGGTGGCTTGTGACGTGTATCGACCTGCCGCCATCGAGCAGCTAGAAATGCTGGCCAAGAACGAAGGAGTAAGCTTTTACGGTGACAGCGAAGAGAAGGACGTCGTCAAAATTGGCCAGCGAGGGCTCGAAGCGGCTAAGAATGCTGATGCCAATCTTATCATTTTCGATACTGCTGGCCGCCTGCAAATCGACGAAGATTTGATCGATGAAATAAAGCGCCTCAAAGACGCCGTTCAGCCTGACGAAATTCTCCTCGTAGCTGACGCTGCATTAGGGCAAGAGGCGGTCAACGTAGCCAAGCATTTCCATGAAGCGGTCAACTGCACCGGTCTGATTCTGACCAAGCTCGACGGCGATGCCCGAGGTGGGGCTGCCTTGTCGATGAAATCAATCTCAAACGTGCCAATCAAGTTCATGGGCACGGGTGAGAAGTCAGATGAGTTTGATATTTTCTACCCCGACCGTATGGCTTCCCGCATCCTCGGAATGGGTGATGTGGTTACTCTTGTCGAGAAAGCTCAAGAAAACATCGACCAAGACGAAGCCGAGCGCATGGCGGAAAAGATGCGTAAGGCGGACTTCAACCTCGAAGACTTCCTCTCGCAGATGCAGCAGGTTAAAAAGATGGGCTCGCTCGGATCGTTAGTCGGCATGATGCCGGGCATGAGTGGCGTTGAAGTTGGTGACGAAGAGGAAAAGAAAATGGCACGCACTGAAGCCATCATTCTATCCATGACCGTACAAGAACGCCGCACACCCCGACTTTTGCGCGGGAGTCGTTTAAAGAGAATTGCTAATGGCTCTGGCGTACAAGTGCGCGACGTGAATGCCCTACTTAAGCAATTCACTCAAATGCAAAAAATGATGAAAATGATGCGCGGTGGTAAGGGTCGGAAAATGATGAAAGCCATGAAATCGCAAATGGGTGATATGCCTACAGGTGGCAGCGACTTGCCCTCGAATCTACCGAATCTTTAGAGTAGTGATGGATAATCAAGTCGTCTCGGTTTCGGTTAAAGGCGTGATGCCTACCTCAAGTGGTTGTGCCGTTTTCCTAGGTAATGAGGCAAAAACTTTTGTCATCTACGTGGATCAAGGTATCGGTGAAGCCATCCAGCGTGCCGTGGACGATGTGCAAGCGGACCGTCCAATGACGCACGATCTAATGCTCACGATGCTCGATGGGCTCGGAGCTGAGGTCGAACGTATTGTGATTAACCATGTTGACGGAGGCACTTTCTTTGCTCGGATAATTCTTTCAATGGAAAACGAGCTCGGCCATAAAATTATCGAATTGGACGCTCGTCCTAGCGACTCAATGGTTATGGCACTCGCTTCGACAAAGCCGATCTATGTTGCCAAAACTGTGATCGATTCAGTTGATGACATGACCGAAATTTTGGCGAAAATTCTGGAACAAGGTTCTTGAACTTATGATGCCCCTCCCCGAGCCAACCATCCCCGGGCAACCATGGACCGCGCTCGCACCCATGCAGGATGTGACGACGCTGCCCTTCATGCGTCTTTTAGGCAAGTATGGTGCGCCTGATTTACTCTTTACTGAGTATTTCCGTGTCCACGGGCATTCGACCCTAGAAGAACACATTGTCGACTCGATTTGTCACCACAATACAGGCCGTCCCGTTTTCGCGCAGCTAATTGGTGAAAGCTTACCTGACATCGAGCGTACAGTCGCGGCGATTGAAAAGGCTGAATTACCCGTCGCAGGAATCGATCTCAACATGGGTTGCCCTGCTCCCAAAGTTTATAGGAAAAACGTTGGGGGTGGTCTTCTTCGTGAACCATCTAAAGTTGATGAAGTCCTCGGATGTCTACGTGCTGCGGTCAAAGGTCGATTTACCGTTAAGATGCGTATAGGCTTTGATTGTGACGAACATTTCGAAGAGATACTTGATCTAATCGAAAAACACAAAGTCGACTTGCTAAGTCTTCACGCCCGTACCGTGAAGGAAGCTTATCGTAGTGAGGTGCATTATGAATACATTAAGCGCGCCGTTGAGCGTGCGACCTGCCCTGTCTTGGCCAATGGCAACATCACTTCCGTGGCTAAAGGTCAATGGGTGCTAGACGAGACCAATGCCGCTGGTCTTATGATCGGCCGATCTTGCATTCGTAACCCGTGGATCTTTCGCCAACACCGCGAGCTGTTCTCGGGCGAACAGGTCTTTCAGCCAAAGTTGGGTCACGTACGTGAATATGTTGAAGACTTGCTTATGGCCACTAGTCGTCCTGATTTGAATGGGCAGCATCATATCAACCACATGAAAAAGTTCCTCAATTTCGTCGGCTTAGGTGTCGATGTGGACGGCCAATTCCTCCACGACATGCGCCGCGCAAAGACGAAGGACGATCTCGACGCCATCTGTGACCGCCACCTGATCGATAATGGCCGCGCCGAACAGCCCTTCCCCGATGAGCCTATTAAGGGTCTCGTTGCACGTCCCAATTGCGAGACCTCGAGAGGTTGTGCGTGGTAATTGCATTTTCTTTTGCGAAAATTTACCAAAAGAGATTGCACCCCATGCTTAGCTTCGACAACTACATCGCGTTGCACACATCACCTAATAAATAAATGAATATCCACGAGTATCAGGCTAAACAACTTCTTTATGAATACGGAGTCCCCGTCCCGCGGGGTTACGCTGTCACAAATTCCCCCGAACTTGAAACCGCTCTCTCCCACCTTGGCGACGAAATGATCGTAGTGAAGGCCCAAATCCACGCGGGTGGCCGCGGTAAAGGAACTTTCACCGATGGTTATAAGGGTGGCGTCAAAGTGGTCAAAACTCCCGAAGCCGCGAGGGAAGCCGCCAACCACATGCTGGATAACACGCTCGTCACGGCGCAGACTGGCCCAGAAGGCCGCAAGGTGCAAACGCTCTACCTGACTGAGGGCTGCGATATAGAACATGAGTATTATCTAGCCATTGTCCTCGACCGCGAAACAGCCCAATCCGTCACTATTTCCTCAACTGAAGGCGGCATGGACATCGAGGAGGTCGCCGACAAGACTCCCGAGAAGCTGATTCGAGTGCCTGTCTCCCCCACTATGGGACTTCGCAGTCACCAATGCCGGCAAGTCGCCTTCGCACTCGGCTTTAAGGGAGAACAAGTTAAACAATTCGGACGTATCCTCACGGGCGTTTACAAGATGTTCTGGGAAAAGAATGCCATGCTCGTTGAGATCAACCCACTCGTCACTGACAAGAATGGAAACCTCAGCGCACTCGATGCTAAAGTCTCCTTTGACGGCAACGCCATCTTCAAGCACCCCGACATAGGGCAGCTCCGCGATCTCAACGAAGAAGATCCTAAAGAGATCGAGGCTTCCAAGCATGATCTCGCCTACATCGCGCTCGATGGCAACATCGCCTGTATGGTAAACGGGGCGGGTCT
>CALBPO010000350.1 GCA_937899295.1 uncultured Opitutia bacterium | reverse complement strand
CTCCTTCAGCGACTACTATTGCAAGCTTGCAGCGCGCTACCCGCTAAGCGAGATTTCACACAATGAGCCAATCCACAACAGTAACCGGTCAACTCACCCTAGTCGCTGCGCCAATCGGTAATTTGGGCGATATGACTCCGCGCGCCATTGAGACGCTCAAGGCAGTCGACACCATTGCCTGTGAAGATACTCGCGTGACTGGTAAACTCCTGAGCAAGCTAGGCATCGAAAAAACATCGCCCCTGCTTTCCTACCGAGAAGAAAACGAGAAGCATATGGCGATCGAACTTGCCGACCGTATCGAATTAGGCGAGCGAATCGCGCTGATCTCCGACGCAGGTATGCCCGTTATCAGCGACCCTGGTTTCCGGCTCGTACGCGAGTGCCGTAAGCGCGGACTCCGCGTTACCTCTGCGCCTGGTCTAACTGCAGCCACCACCGCGCTCGCACTCTCTGGGCTACCGACCGATGCCTTTCTTTACGTTGGCTTCTTGCCACCAAAAAGCGCCGCTCGCAAACGCTTCTTTGAGAGCAAAAAAGAATTTGAATACACGATAATCGTCTACGAATCCTGTCACCGCATCGGTAAGTTCCTCAACGAACTCGTAGAGACACTTGGTGAGGATCGCTGCATCAGCGTCAGCCGTGAATTGACTAAGCTACACGAAACCGTCCATACTGGGGTCGCCAGTAAGGTGCGCGAGCGCGTAGAAAAAAGCAGCCAAAAAGGCGAGTTTGTGGTCTGTATCGCCAAGCACGGCTTTGAATTGTAGGACCTGCTCCCATCGCAAAGCGATCGATCGTATGAGTCTACATCAACCGTGGCAACTTCGTTCCGACATCGATCGAAATACTGCCTTCACCTTTAAGCAAACGTGCTAAGGCCTGTCCGCAGAATTCCGAACGCCAACCTCGCATCATACGGTGTCTGGAGTCTTCTAGATCGTCGACTTCTAAAACAAAGGAAGTGACTTCAGCGCGGTTGCCGATCAGTGCTGGGTCGATCATATTCGCGAGGCAGATGCCTTTAATCGATGCTAATGAAAGATCAACCCGTGCCTCGTAGCCGTCATCGGGCGAGGGCCCGATGTGCTTGTTGTTCGGTAAATCAGGCAGATCACCGCTACGACCACGCTCGATTGCTTCCCATATGTATTTACGGTTTCGATCTGCGGAGCGTTCGCTCAAGCCCTTCATCTGGCGGATGTCTTCCAGCTTTTCGGGCGGCCGCTTTATCAGAGAAACCAGCGCATCATCCGAAAGAATAAAGCCACGCGGCAAGTTACGATTGCGCGCTTTCAGCTCTCGCCAAGCACCGAGTGATCGCAAGGTATTACGTTGCTGCTGCGTCAATGAACCGCTACCGCGCACACGAGGCATCTCATAGTCGGGATCTTTTTCGCCGTAATTGCTTTCATCCTCGTAGACTTTCATCTCATCCTCAATCCATCCTCTGCGACCAAGTGATTCTGCTTTATCCATGATTTTAACCATCAGATCAACAGAGTGACGGACGTCGTCTTCTGCGTATTTGATCTGCGCCTCAGTCAGCGGACGTGCCACCCAATCAGAACGAGTCTCTGTTTTGGCGAGGCGAACCTTAAGTAGGGTCTTCAGTAGTTCGCTCAAAGAGATCGTAGAGGACAGTCCCACAAAGCCAGAACTACGCTGCGTATCAAAAATATTCTTGGGCAAGCCGCCACAGGCGCGATAGAGGATATTGAGATCTTGCTGGGCGTCGTGCAGAATCTTAACCGTGTCAGGGTCGGACATGAGTTCGGCGAGCGGTGACCAGTCTTCGATCTCAGGCGCGTCGATCAACTGACACTCACCATCGGGGAAACCAATTTGGATCAATCCTAGTGTAGGGTAATAGGTGCGATCCCAAATAAACTCGGTATCAACGCCAACAGCGCCTGCTTCGCGCGCACGGCGCACGACATCGGCTAGGGCTTCTGTGGTACTAATCATAAAGAGGTAAGCGTCGCTGATTCTGTTCGGGAAGGGAAGGAGATTCTTAAATCGAGCAAAATGTAGCCCAAATTCATATACAATAGCTAAACGCGGTTCCTTTTCTCACTGGGACCAGCTGCTCTTGTGGACGTCGCTACTGAACCCTACTCTCTCAAAGTCCCCGCAGCCTGTTCGTCGAGAAAGGATTGATAAGCCATGGATACACCCTCCTCAATGGCTATCCTAGGCGCCCAGCCAGTTGCTGTTATTTTTGAAATATCAGTCAACTTGCGTGGTGTCCCATCAGGCTTGCTGGCATCAAAAGTTAGCTCGCCTTCGTAGCCGACCGTCTTCATCACAAGGCGAGCGAGATCGCCAATAGAAATATCGATCCCACATCCGAGATTGACCCAATCAGGTGGACTTTCGAGTTGGAGCAGATGCAAAATACCAGCTGCCGCATCGTCGGCGTGTAGAAACTCTCGCAGTGGCGTGCCGGTACCCCAGATAGCGACTTCGGGCAAACCGTCGCGCTGAGCCTCGTGAAAGCGGCGAATTAGCGCAGGCAAAACGTGGGAATTTTGCGGATGGTAATTATCGCCCTGTCCGTAGAGATTCGTCGGCATAGCTGAGTGATAACAGACGCCGTATTGACGGCGATAAAACTCGCACATTTTTAAGCCCGATATCTTCGCTATGGCGTAGGCTTCGTTCGAGCTTTCAAGTGCACTCGTGAGTAGGGATTCTTCCTTGATTGGTTGTTCAGCAAATTTCGGGTAAATGCACGTGCTGCCTAAAAATATTAAGCGTCGAACGCCTGCCTGGTAGGAGCCTTCGATCGCGTTGGTTGCAATCATCAGATTCTTATACATG
>CALBPO010000349.1 GCA_937899295.1 uncultured Opitutia bacterium | reverse complement strand
TTGGCTGTAATAGCGGCCGAGGCGGTTTGTAGAGGGGCAAAGTCTCGGCCTGTGAGGTGAATATCGATAGGCATACCAGCACCACCTGCAGCGTTGGCGTTGAAGGAGAGTTCTTTGACTCCAGCAACTGGTCCTATCAGCTCGCGCCAGCGGTTGGCAAGATTTGGGGCGGAGAGGGACTCGATGTCGCCGCTTCCAGCGAGGTCTTCGCGCTTGATCAGTTCGACGGCGATCTCGGCGATGTTCGTGCTGGTTGAATTCCCCATGTCGCCCATGGGACCGCCGCTGCCTTCGAAGGGTTGCCCACCGATGGTCACAACGGCGTTCTCAAAGGGTTCGCCGTGTCCTTCTTTTTTGATTTCTTCGATCAGTTGGTCGAGGCCAGATTGCATCTGCTCGATGGCGCGAGTGGTCAATGCGACGGGAGTACCTTCAGGCATGACGAGCTTAGCCACGATGTAGTCGGAGGGAACGGGTGGAAAAAAGACAAAGGGTAGATGCTTGCCACCCAACAGGCCGAACATGATCATGAGAATGGCTATGAATGAGGTGGCGGTAGCGTAGCGAAAATTTATGGCTAGCTTCAAGAAGGGACGGTAACGGTTCTCGATAAAGCCTTCTAGGCTGTCAGCAATCTTGCGTTGTTGCTTTTGCAGCCAGTTGATTTTTTCCCGCTTGTTGCCGCCAACTTTACACAGAGTGAGGTGATAGGGTAGGACTAGCTTTGACTGAATGAGTGACCAAATGAGAGTGGCGATGACGACGACGGGGATCGGGTAAAAGAACTTACCGAGGAAACCGGGAATGGTCAGAATCGGCAGGAAGGCCACGATGGTGGTCAGCACGGCAAAGGTGACGGGAATGGAAACCTTTTTAGTGCCTGCAACAGAGGCCGCGCCGCCTGCGCCACCAAACGTCTGAAATTGGGTAAAGACGCTCTCGCCGACGATGATTGCATCGTCCACGACGATGCCTAGTACGAGTATAAACCCAAAGAGCGAGGCGAGGTTGATACTGATGCCCAGCGCAGGGAGAAAAAGCATCGAGCCGAGGAACGAAATCGGTATTCCCAGCATGACGAAGAAGGCAAGCGAGGGGCGCAGAAAAAGCGTAAGGATGAGTAGAACTAGAAGAAGACCGTAGATACCATTCTCGATGAGCATCTGGAGGCGGCCTTTAAGGTAGTAGGTGAAGTCGCGGAAGACTTCAACTTGTATGCCTTCGGGCAGGTCATTGTTAATTGTTTTTGCAAACGCCTGCACCCGGCTTGAAACGTCGAGTGCACTCTCATCGCCTACTGCGTAGATGCGTAGGAGCACGGCGCATTGACCGTTAAACTCGGTGATTAGGGGATCATCGACAAAACCATCCTTGACCGTGGCGAGATCCCTCAAGCGAACAATGGTACCGTCTT
>CALBPO010000348.1 GCA_937899295.1 uncultured Opitutia bacterium | reverse complement strand
ATACAGATTAATTTTCCGCTTTCTAAAGAGCTCCCACACTTGGAGGAAGATCCAAAAAAACACTTTGGGACAACTTCTCGCGAAAAAAAATTCAAAGCTACAGCCAAGAAGCGAATCCGAACTAAGGCACCCGCATAGCTTCACCGGCTCGAAGAACCAGATTTCTTTTACCGAGGGACCTACGCAAATGCCTAGGACAAATACATGATTGCCATAATGGCAAAATTCAGAAGATTAAAGATAGTTTAGCAGGCTTCTGTAAAATAATGGATACGAAAAAGACTAAGCATCCGCTCGAAGCATCCTTTCATCGCGAGAAACGATTGAAGCAGCGCCAGATGGGCGAAAAACTCGCATTTCTGTCGATCGCCTTTCTAGTCGTCCTTGAGATATGGGGCTACTTCGTAGTCAAAACAATTAAGCCCGACTTACTGGCCTACCAGTATTTTCGGTTCCTATTGGAAATCCCCATGACTTTCTTTTTCTTTAATGGGCACCAATGGGCTCTCTGGATTTTTCGAGCAGGCTTCGCGTTTAGCACTCCCGCAGCGATCTATTTATGCGTATTACTGATACATCGTGATATACATTTGTTTCTTGTGCCGACGGCATTTATTCCGGTGATTCTATCTATTATCGGCACCATAATACTCTTCGTCTCAGAAGACTTCATGCTCCACTTTAAGCATAAGCGTCACGAGCGCAGCATCTACGACTAAAGTCCAAACGGCGCAAGGTAGTTTAGTCAAAACGGCGCGCGGTGAGATTAAAGATATTGCCTAGGCGGTCAGATTAATTAATGCGCTTTCTTATCCCCTTGATTTTGAGCCGATTTACCTTTGTCTACACGCTTTCCATATGAAAACACCTACCATTATTGCACTGCTCCACGGCCCCGACCAACCAGGTCTGGTCTCACGCGTATCCAGTTGGATTTTTCTGCGTGGTAGTAATATCGTCCACGCCGATCAACATGAAGATCCCGAGGCGGGCATTTTCTTTCAACGTGTGGAATGGATCCCCTCGGGCCAGATTGACGAGGAAGCCGCCAGTTTTGAAAAGTTCGCCTCTGAAGAGCTCAGCATGAAGGCCAAAGTCGCACAATCGACCGATCGCCCCAAAGTCGCGCTGTTCGTTTCCAAAACCGACCACTGCTTCCACGACACCATTCTCCGCTTCCGTTCTGGTGAAATGACTGGTGAGCTCACCTGCATTATTTCCAATCACGAAACGCTGGCAGAAGATGCCGAACGCTACGGCTTGCCCTTCCACCACGTTCCTGTAAGCAAAGGCAACAAAGCTGAGGCGGAAGCTGCGCAGCTCAAGCTCGTGCAAGAGCACGTTGCCGACCTCATAGTCATGGCGCGCTACATGCAGGTACTTTCCGATGACTTTATGAATAAAGTAGGCTGCCCTGTCATCAACATCCATCACTCCTTTTTGCCCGCATTTGCTGGCGGCAAGCCCTACCATCAAGCGCACCTGCGTGGAGTCAAACTCATTGGCGCCACGGCACACTACGCCACGGCTGATCTTGACGAAGGTCCCATCATTCACCAAGACGTCACCAGAATCAATCACCGCAATGCCATACCCGACCTCATTCGGAAAGGTCGCGATCTGGAAAAATCAGTCTTTGCTCAAGCCATCCGCCTACATCTCGACAATCGCATATTAGTTTACAACAACCGAACAGTAGTCTTCGATTAAGGGCTGATATTACATAATTATTAATTCTCTAAAATGAACCGCCCACAAAAAAACAAAATAAGCAATCCCACCCTTCCTGAGAAGGAGCAGCAAAATCTCGTTGACGAGCGAAACTTGGTAGATGTCCAAGAGTCCGAGGAAATCTCTGTCGAAGATCGCATCAGTATGTATTGGATGGAGAACAAGAGTTTTATTAGCAGTTGTATCTTCGTGCTCGCTCTGTTCATCATTGGGTTCAATGGCATGCGCATGTATCAAAGCCACGCCGAATCTAAGCTACAGATTGCTTACGCGGAGGCTGTAGCCAACGAAACAATCGCTGACTTC
>CALBPO010000347.1 GCA_937899295.1 uncultured Opitutia bacterium | reverse complement strand
TGTTGTAAATCGTAAGCGGTTCCGTGATTATTTTTCGCCATTCTCTCGTCTATTCCGTTCGGATGGATACTTAACCAATTAAGGAACTTATCGAACCAAGCTTTGACTGCTGCTTGTTCGCTCAATGGCCAAGTGTAGGAATTTTCTAATAATCGCAGTGCGTCGACTAACTCCACAAAAACGAGGGTATCGATAATACCTGTGCCGCGGCCTTCTGTTATACCAGGAATCGCTTGGGCGTGATTTAAATCAGGGAGCATACCAGTACTTTCATCCAGAAACCAAAAATGGATTAGCCTTTGAGCAAAGAGCGCGTAGGGTTCAAAGCCAGTAGCTTGGTAGGCGATCGTTAGTGCCCATACGTCAGAGATCATCGCGTGTAATGCTGGGCGATCTGACACCAAGTCTCTCTCAGGATTAAACTCCCCATCACGACGAATATAAGGTAAGCCATCTGAAGTCTCCGGATTACGCCACCAGTAAGGTCCAGTACTATAATAGGAGCGGAGGTCACCGCTTGGAGGGACTTTGTCATTAGTCGCCACGGAGTAGACTGCTTTATGTGCTACAATCTCTTCTGCCTCATCGATAACAGCTTCGAGTAATAAACTGAGTTCCCGTGGGGTATCCCCGCGAACGACGCGGCTAACTTGACTTGGATTTAATACCACTAGAGGAGGTAATGCGACATACCAGGATGGCCCTACATCTCCTCGTCCAAGCAGCTCTGGTGTGCTTTGACTATATTGAAAAGCTGATGATCCATCTAAATAAGTTGCATCGAAAAGACCGCTAGCTCCGCGCTCTAGTGTGATCTCCTTGAACGTTATCCCGCCGGGAGGATTACTGTTTTGATACGGCTTAATCGTAGTAATATTCTCAATAAAATCGACGTTTGCTAGGCTTCCTGAGTATGTATCAACCACAGAACTGGAAGTGCTGTGGATGAGGTTTTTACTAATTTTGACCCCTTCAGGTAGTATGCTGCGACCGCGCTCTCCATAGCCTCCATCCAAACACAATGCCGTGCCTTCGCAATTAATCAGAATGTTGTTATCGATTAGTGAATTATCAGCGGCGAAATAACCATTTAAAGGCGAATCTGGAATACCAGCGTAGAGGACAATAACTCCACCAGTTTGACCGTAGATGCCCTCAAAATAATTATCCCTAATCTTGTGCCCAGAGCCGATCACCCGAATTCCGCCTGAGCTCTCTTTCCCTTTGCCGATAAATACATTTCCCTCGACGATACAATTGTCGCCATGCCGAAGTGTCAGTGTGCCCGCCGACTCAATAAAAAGGTTTGCCCGATAGATATTCGAACAGGTCTTATTAGAAATAATTTCAGTTACTTCTGCATTTTTAATAATTTGAATATTTTCTTCCTTCATTAATTTTTCTAATGCTTTGACTACATTACCTGTGCCTCCCATTGAGTAGTGAATACCCCATTTTTTTTCTAAAAATAAAATTAAAGCGTAAATTGATGTTGTGGTAAAAGGATTACCACCCACTAAAAGAGGATGCATACTAAAAACTCTCCTT
>CALBPO010000346.1 GCA_937899295.1 uncultured Opitutia bacterium | reverse complement strand
AAATCACCCAATATGCCAAAAGGCTACCTCCTCGCTCTCGTCGATAGTATCTTCAAAGAGGGTGGCTACTTGCAAACTGAAATGCAGCTTGATCACCGCGCGGAACAAGCGGCCATGGCAGCATCGGTCGCAACCTCTCTGGAGTCCGATCAACCGCTTCTCTTCGAAGCTGGCACAGGCGTGGGTAAGAGCCTTGCCTATTTAATTCCTGGCATCGTTCACTCCGTCGATAGCGAACGCCCATTCATCATTTCTAGCCATACGATCAGCCTGCAGCAACAAATCCGAGAGAAAGATCTTAAAATTTGCCGCAAGCTTTTTACAAAAGTTCCCGAACTGCGCCGCTACGGTGCGTTCAAGACTTCCCTAATGGTCGGTAAGGGGAACTATTTCTGCAGCACGCGCCTTGGCAATGCACTCAAAGATGCCCAATCGGCCAAGCAGACCGAGATGTTTAAAAACGACGAACGCGCCGACCTCGTTCGTATCGC
Organism: uncultured Opitutia bacterium; assembly: GCA_937899295.1. Lineage (GTDB taxonomy): Bacteria > Verrucomicrobiota > Verrucomicrobiia > Opitutales > Coraliomargaritaceae > Thalassobacterium. The sequence continues at coordinate 942 of CALBPO010000346.1, read as the reverse complement.
CACATGGTCGGCCTTAGCCAAGAACGGCGTTATCCAAGAACTCGCTCCTCCACCGTTGCCCGATGTCTGGGATGCAGTCAATGCCGACAGCTCCACTTGTTCTCGCAAAAATTGCGATTCAAACACTTGTTTCTATCAGCGTGCCCGCAAACAGTTACTTTCGGCCAACTGTGTAATCGTCAATCACAGTCTCCTTTTCTCATTAATTAATGCAGGCATGCAGCCCGAGGGCGAAGCCAAAGGTATCCTCTTGGCTGACGACTTTGTCGTGCTCGACGAAGCCCACCGCCTACCTGCAATCGCAACCGATCACTTTGGCGCCCACGTCAGCTCCTTTGCTGTGGATAGGGCGCTCAAACGCATCTACAACCCGCGCACCAACCGCGGTATCCTAAAGCGTCACGGTCAAGCGTGGGATCAAGATGCCGTTGCTAATGCGCTGGATGCCGCCCACGAATTTTTCAGCCACCTAGGCGACACATTTCTTACCAAAAAACCGATCCAGCGCATCCACGAGCCCGACTTCTGCGACAACATACTGACAGGGCCGCTCAAAGAAGTGACCGAGCGCCTAGGTATCCTCATCCAAAAGAGCGACGATGAGCGTGCCCAAGACGAGCTAAGAGACCACCGTCGCCGTATTCTCGGCTACCGCGATGCGATCAACGGTTTCATCACTTTCGCCGATGAAGACCATGTGCAGTGGCTTGAACGCGGCGGAAAGAAGGGTCAAATTGTAACACTTCGCAGCGCCCCACTGCATGTAGCACCCTACTTACGGAAATACGTTTTCCAGCGCGGAACCTCAGCCGTATTAACTAGTGCCACCCTATCGGACGGGAAGAATATGGAGGCGTTCCAAGAAACCGTTGGCGGGCAAGCAGCAGAAAAAGAAATCGTGAATTCGCCTTTTAACTACAAGAAGAACTGCCGCATCTACAT
>CALBPO010000345.1 GCA_937899295.1 uncultured Opitutia bacterium | reverse complement strand
AATACGCATTTTCAGTTGTTCCCTGCTCCCCATGGTCAGAGTAATCCATTCTTCGGAGCCTAGTCCGCTGGCGTGTTCACGAACGCGATCAACTGTGGCATTAACCCGGTCGGGCTTGGGTGGAAAGTGTGCCGGAGGTCAGCACACAAAACCACATTTGTCACCTGGCGGATAAGGTTCATGCCATCCCGGGGCTTAATCGTTGACAACGATTAGCTAAGAAAATATTTCTTGGAGACGATTTAAAAAAAAAGTTTTTCCCTGGATCAAAATTTTGACCAGAAATCTCCAAATTTTGACCGGCAAGCCGGCCGGCAGGCCGCAGGCCGTGGAACACGATGACGTTGGCCGAGAACTCCATGACGACCGCGATCTCGTCGCCCTTGTTGAGATGACTCGCACTTTCCGTCGTTCTAGTAGCTTACTGATCCTTAGGCTCTGCTGCAGCTTTCAAAAATGGGGTAGCTCTGGCTAGCGGACACTTTTCAGCCGTATGATTCGAATACACTGGGCAAGCATAGGCCTGGGCTTGCCGCAGTTGGCACCAGATTATTATTTTTTCTTCAATGCTTTCTTTGCCGCCTTTTTTACGGCTTTTTTTACGGCCTTTTTCTTAATCGAGCTAAGCTGCTCTAAAATCTGGTAATTGCGTTGTACCATCTGACTGGGGTCTTCGAGTAGGCCGGCTGCGATGCGGGCGTTGTCGAGTAGCTGTTGGCTAATGAGGCCGGCTAAGTCTTCATTATTACCATGAAGGGCTGCTAGATTCTTGACCAGTGGGTGGCGTGGATTGACTTGCAACTTTACGGGAGGCTCACCGCCCATGCCTGGCATTTCTGCGCCACCTGCTTTTTGCTGCATAGCTTTCATCATCTTGCGCATTTGAGCGGTCATCTGTTTGTCGGCGTTGACGATCATGGCCGGGCTACCAACGAGGCGCTCGCTAGCAGAAACTTCACTCACCTCGTCGCCAAGCTTTTCTTTTATGAAGGCACAAAGCGCTTTGGACTCGCTGGCTTCGAGCGCTTCTTCTTTGTCCGTTTCAGTCTCGGGTGCGATAGCGTCAAGATCGATCTCATCATTATCTGCGGAAACGAAGTTTTTCTCCTCAAAAGCGCGCGCGTGGTTCATGACAAACTCGTCAATCGGCTCGTAGAGGTAAAGTACCTCGATCTTACGTGCTTTAAATGCCTCGATGTAGGGCCCACTCTCAATTGCTGCGCGACTAGGGCCAAATAAGTAGTAGATCTCCTTTTGGCCTTCGGGAGCCCGAGAGAGGTAGTCAGCTAGGCTGGTGTTGACGCCCTCTTCGGTGTAGGAGGATTCGTAGCGAAGGAGCCCAAGTAGCTGATCGCGGTGAGTGAAATCAGTGGTCACACCTTCTTTGAGGAAGAGACCGAAACTACTCCAGAAATCGTTATACACCTCGGGTTCTTTTTTGGCCTTTTCTTCGAGTGTTTTGAGGAAGCGCTTGGTGATGACCTTGTTCAGCTTTTGAACTAAGGTGCTGTCTTGCATCGACTCGCGGGAGATGTTCAGCGGCAGGTCCTCCGAGTCCACGACGCCCTTCACCATGTTCAGCCACTCCGGCATCAGCTCGTCGCCGTCGTCCATGATGAAGACGCGGCGCCCGTACAG
>CALBPO010000344.1 GCA_937899295.1 uncultured Opitutia bacterium | reverse complement strand
AAGCTTGCGAACCTTCAAAAGGCGCTCCAATAAGCGCCCCTTACCTACAAGCGTGAAGTCGCAGTCGAGACCAAGCTCCTCAGTCGCATACAATAGTCCACGTATAAATTCCGTGGGTCCAAGGTCGCTTCCCATTACGTCGACCGCGATGGTGCATTTACCGTCGGGTGCGACCATTATAGTAAGTCAAATTAAAGGAGCAGAAGGCAGGGTCAGATAGCTTAACTAGAGTCTTTTAGACTTCAACGTCGAGCACTTGGCGGCCACGATACATGCCGTTTGCAGGATTCACGCGGTGTGGGCGGAAAAGAGTGCCGTCCTGTGCATCTTTCGAGAGTTGAGGCAGTGCGAAAGTAGTCGCACCACGACGTTTGCGGCTGCGTTGCTTTGATTGTTTGCGTTTTGGCTGTCCCATAGAATGTGTGCTATTGAATTAAAGTGTTAAGAGCGTAACTCTTTCTGGACTGGCGGATTAAAGGCTACAGTTTGGCTCCGTCAAGCTCGCAATCATCATAAATTCCACCTCAGGAGCGCAGATTCAGCACGGCCTCGACGAGTTGATTTATCCCGCTCTCTGCATCGGTAATTGATTGGGCAAGCATGTAGGCAGGAGTTGTCGCCACACGGTTGCTTTGGTCGACCACAATCGAGTCTACAGAGCAATCAACGTGATGAGCGCCCTTGGCCTCTAGTGCAGCGACTGTGTCGGCATCGTTGCCAATGGTCAATTTGACGTGCTGCTCTCCGAGTGCACGGGCGGCTAGGACAGGTGCGATACACATGAAGCCCTGTGGTTTACCTGCTGCATGAGTTGCTTGAATAAGATCGATCACCGCGGGATCGACATCGTAATCAGCGCCGTCAAAGGCGTAACTGGACAGGTTTTTAGCCACGCCGAAACCACCCACGTAAATAAATGCGTCAAAATCGTCCGCTTTTGCGTTGTCCAGCGGCAGGATCTCTCCGCGCGAGATACGTGCCGATTCGACCATTACGTTACGATCTTCCTCTACTAGTTCATCGCCGTTCGTATGATCAATTACCTGCCTTTGAGCAATATCGGGTGCAAGGCAACTTACCTCCGCGCCGGCTCTTGCCAGAGCAAGTAGCGTTAATACTGACTCTTGAATTTCAGCCCCGTCATAGACGCCACAGCCTGATAAAATAACAGCAACTTTTGTTTTCATAATACAGAGCGATAGATACTCTTTATTTTTCTGCAATTCCAATAGGGCGAAATATTTCTGCGGGGTTGCCACCAATGCGATATTTTGTCCGTTTCTAACGATACATGCTACTTCCTTCAAAACCCGCACCTAGCTTTGACCGTAGCTTCCTCATTGAGTTGGGTGGAGGTACTGTCTTTAGGGAGGCTGAAAAGCTTTTTGAGTCTCACTATGTTGAGTCGGCCGAATGGGAGAGTCCGGTGCTTAAGGGGCTCGTCAACGGAGGTGATGGTATTTACACCCCTGAACTGAATCTTCGCTCCACTGTATTCGCTGAAAATACCTGCACCTGTGCTGACGGCCGTAAGCGTAAAGTGTGCGTGCACGCGCTCGCTACAGCGCTCCACTACGAGGCCCTCAGAAACGAAGCCGCCCATAAGCCGACAATAGGAGAGGTTTTACCCCCCAAATCAGAACCTGCTTCCAAGCCCGAAAAGCCAAAAGTCCCCCGTGTAAGCTCCATAAAAATCGGTGAAGATGGTCTCCCGCTACGCTTGCTTATTTTCCTCCCGCCTAACTTGCCAGAAGCCGCTGATCGTGGAGGGATTGTCCTCAAATTTGATGTCGCCACAGGCCGCGAGATCTTACCGCTAAACAAGCTCAACCCTCGCCAGAAATACAAAGTCGCATCTAAGCAAGTTGCTGTGCTCAAACTCATCGAGTCGTGGTGCGGCGGTAAACTGGCCAGCCTGGTCCAGCTTACAAGCGCACAAGTTCGCAAGCTACTTGATGTCGTCGCAGGTGAGCCTATTGTATATTGGGTCAAAAAGCCCAACGCACCCATTGATTGGCATGATGGTCAACTGCCTGGCGTCTACGAATACCTTAGTGAACTAGAAAGTAATCACGAAACTCCCGAGCCAGAGCCAGTTGCCCTTGACCTGAGTCCGGCGAAGCGTCTCGACACAAATCCGAGTAAACAGCAGATCCGTACTGACATCAACTTACGCGCAAAAGCTAAGCCCAATCTACGTGCCATCGCTGAGGCCAAAGGCCCTAAACTCTGGGAAACAAAGAAAGGAGATTACCCCATCGCGAGCGGGGCTGCCGCTTCCATGGAGGGTCACTCGACAAGTCGCGTTGTTGTCGATGGTTCCACTCACTATATCGCCATACGCTTGCCCTCGGGTGAGAATGAGGCTGTTCAACCTTTACGCACTATTCTTAAGTCTGAGGGCTTTCTGCTCGAGCCTAGTAATCGCAAGTGGTGGTTGCGCGATCGCCACAAGACGCTCAACTTCCTCGCAGCTCACTGGAAGGCCCTCAAGGACGAATGGGAGGCCGAGTTCACGGATAACTTCAAAGCTAAACTTAAAGAAGTCGAAATCTCTGCCCTCCAAATTGAAGCTAAGGAAGAAGCGGACAAATTTGCCCTCGCTATCACACTCAGCGAGCAAACTGACGAGATGGAGCTACGTCGCGCCCTAGCCAGTAGTAAAAATTACGTCGAGACCAACAGAGGTGGGATTACCTTGCTCGACCGTAACTCAATCGAGCAACTGCATGAGATCGAGCGCGCCGTCAGCGGCCAAGCCGACCGTCCCTTTACTCCCACTTTTACAAAACGCCTCGACACGCGTGAGCTCTCTGATGTCGAAGACCTACTCGACGAACTCTGCGAAGGTTGGCAACCTCCTCAAGCTTGGCAGTCCCGCAGTCGAGCACTTAAAGAAGTCGGCGCCCTTGAACCCGCCCCTGTGCGCCCGGGCTTTGACTCTATCTTGCGTACTTATCAACGCATCGGCACCGCATGGCTCTGGCACCTCTATCGCCACAAGCTCGGTGGCATCCTTGCTGACGAAATGGGGCTCGGCAAAACTCTTCAAGCGCTCGCTTTGATCGAGTGTATCCGAAACCAGGATAGCCATTTGACAGGAACAGGGCGGGAGCAGTATCCCGCACTCGTCGTCTGTCCAGCCAGTCTTGTAGAGAACTGGCAACGTGAGTCTACCCGTTTTACCCCTAAGTTAAAAACTCTTAAGCACCACGGAAGTAAGCGCGCTAAAGAGCTCAGCGTGCTTGAAGAGTATGACACCGTGATCACCTCCTATGGCACACTCCGCCAAGACGCTGAAATGCTTGGCTTGATGGACTGGTGTGTCGTGATCGGGGATGAAGCGCAGCACATTAAAAACCGTCGCAGCCAAAATGCTAAAACATTGATGAGTCTCCACGCTGGAGGCCGATTTCTTCTTACTGGCACGCCCGTGGAAAACTCTCTCGACGACCTTTTCTCGCTCTTCAGTTTCCTTATGCCTGGTTATATAGATAAGCCCACTGGAAAGCTTAGCTTAGACGATAAAACATGGCACAATAAACGCCAGACTGAGCGCGCTGCTGCTTACATCCTCCGCCGCACTAAGATTGAAGTGGCGCCCGAATTACCTGATAAGATTGAGAAAACTTTTTTCTGTGAACTTGGCGGCCAACAACAACGCTTCTACCAAGAAACTCTTGAGAAAACCCGTCGTGATATTTTCAATTTGGAAATGTCTGGTGCGAATCGAGGGCGTGTTCAATTCGCCGCTTTTACCGAACTGCTCCGCTTGCGCCAAGCTTGCGTCGATCCACGCATTCTAGATGAAGATTTTCCTTTAAAGGAAAGCGCTAAACTCGCCGCATTCGACGAAGTTCTCGACGAGTGTCTCGATGCTGGAAGTCGTATTCTCGTCTTCTCCAGCTTCGTTACAGCGCTCAAACTACTCGCCCAACACTTAGAGAATAAAGACCACAAGTTTTGCTACCTCGACGGAAGTACTAAAAACCGTTTGGCTATCTGTGATCAGTTTAACGAAGACGAAAGCATTCCCGTATTCTTGATTTCACTCAAAGCTGGCGGCACTGGTCTCAACCTGACCGGAGCCGACACTGTTATTCACTACGATCCATGGTGGAATCCCGCCGCTGAAGCCCAAGCGACGGATCGTGCGCATCGTATCGGGCAAACAAAAGTTGTGACCAGCATCAAGCTAATCGCCTCCAATACTGTCGAAGAAAAAGTCTTAGAGCTTCAAGCCCGTAAAGCCGAAATCCTGAAAGAACTTTTTGAAGAGTCCGAAGCTGCGAATGCCAAAGTCAGTCTCGACGATATCAAACAATTGATTAGCTAAAGATAAGGGATAACAGCCTAGCTACAATGGATCGTGATTCGATCTTTTACGGCCTCTAGTTCACTTTCTGTCATGAGTAGGCAGGCCGTCGACCAGGCGTCTGCGCAAGCGGCTTCTTCGTGGACCACCCTTACCCGTGCGTGGGGATACTGTGTAAATTCTGTCTGACGCGGGGAGACGATGTGGCTACCTTGTATTTCAATTCCGGATACACTTAGCGCTTGGTTCTTAAGTTCTACGACTGGCATACTGGTTGAGCCCGTGAGCTCGATGTCCCATGAATTTTCTCCGAAGGCTAGCTGTGTGCTGGCACCAGCGGCGACGAGGCCACTTTTAATGCCTAAATCGCGAAGGAGTGGCACGATGCAATCGAGCGCGTAGCCCTTACCAATACCGCCAAGGTCAATTTCACGGCCAGCTTTGATGCAGTGAATGGCAGGGCGGTCGGGGTCGACCATTAGTTGCCCTTTGATGCTAGGCACGACGCCTGTCATTGAAGTTTTTTGATGTTCAATTTGTCGTCCTAGTGTGATGTCAAAGAGGCCATCACTAGCGATATAAATTTTGAGAGCGATACGAATGCATTCGTAGCAAGTCTCACTAATGAAGAGGGTCTGACCGCTCCGCATTCGGTTAATTTGAGAGACGTCGCTCCCAGATATGTAGCGACTGAGGACGTTTTCCATTTCATCGATTAATGCAAAGGCTTGATTTGCGGCATCACACGCGAGCTTGGCCTGCGCATGAATAAGTCGCAGGGTAAAGGTCGTCTTCATTGCTTCGTGCTTGAAAGTATGCGAATCGGTCATGGCTGATTTTTGATCCATTTTGTCCAGAGGTCCTTGCGCAGATGGAGAGTCATAGAAACATTTGTGCGAAGTCCTCGAGGAAAGGCGACATGGCTATCGCTAAGGAGGGCATTGGTGGCTTGATTGGAATCTGGTATGGTAAAGACAAGCGGCGCATCTATCATCTTTACCTCGGGTTGATCCCAGTATCCGATGCGATTAAACATTCGTAGATACCACGGGAGTGGCCAGTAACCGTGGCCGATTACTACGATGGTTTGGTCTTTAATTGCGGGAGTCATCTCGCTAAGTTGAAAGAGCCAAGCCTCCAAAGATACCAGATCTCGGTTTGTAGGCACGTATGTATAGGGTAGTCTGGCATCATTCTCAAAGTGCTGGCTGGCGGCAATGCTTTGCTGAGTTTGATAAACAAGCGCCACGAATATAAAACATCCGATGCAGATTTGACCGATACGATGGGATGGTCGAATCACGCTTAGGCAGAAGCCTGCGAGCAGGCAGACATGCACCCATGGTAAGAGCATCAACCAAGGAGTTTTATAATCGATGCTACTGTAGATCCCGACTTGTATGATGGAGGCTAGGGCAATTAATACGATGGCGCTGCGTAGTTTGGGCAAGCCCACAGCGAAGACACATGTCGCGAGCGCTAAAAGGAAGACGGCGCCTTCTGTCCACCATTGGCCGAGCAGGTGCTTAGGCCAGAGGAGTAAGCTTAAATAGTAAGTGACTGGCTTATCGTGTCCAAGTGTCGTTTCGTAGACTTTGAAGGTTTGAAAAGCGTCGGTGATGCCCTCTGGATTGCGAAAGCCGTTACTGTAGAAAAAAGCAGACACCAATAAGGCGCTCAAGCTGGCGAGACCAGCGTAGATGAGATAGTTTGTGAATTTTTGTTTTCCTGAATTTCGATTGATTTGAATGAGGGTAAAACAAGCGATTAGGCCGACTGCCCATGCAAATAGCGTGATAACAAATGTCTCCTTGGTGGCGAACATGCAGCCTACGAAAATGCCAGTGAGTAGTGCATTTTTTATATTCGGGTCTTTGTATAGGCGGTAGGTAAAGGTCAGCCCGAGAAGTCCGAAAAGAGCGAGCCAGCTTTCGTGAATATACATGCGGCTGTAGTAGACAAGCATGGGTGAGGTGGCGAGCAGGGTAGCACTTAATGCGGCTCCATACTCACCCATTACCCGCCGCCAGAGTAGAGGCGTGAGGCATATTAGAATACCAGCTATTGCTGGGCTGAGGCGAAGTGTTTCGATTGATAGACTCTGCCAAGTCGTTTCATTACGCAGTCGCGCGAGTGGCTCGGTCAATAAGCTAAGTAATGGCCCATGGAAATGGTTTGGATTGAACTGATAGTCGCCTGCTAGTCGCTGCGATAGGATACGAGCGCCGGTCGCCTCGTCTGCATGGAAGGGGCGTGTCTCTAGCTTACTCAAGCGTAGCCCACTCGCAAAGGTGACAATGATGAGCCAGGTGAGGCATACGAGAGTTCGATGGTGCATTTATGATAATTGAGACGGACTTGGTCGCAGTCTGCAAACCTGCTTTGCTGTTGAGCTATTACTTGTGGTTGTTTTTGTTACACGATATGCCTGCGACGCTGCCAAAGTTTTTACTCGTGACTCCCGTCTGGAATGATTCGGTTCGTCTAGAGCACTTTGGGGTGGAATTGGCAAAAGCCCTGGCCGTATCAGGTTTGAATATAACTTGGGTGATCGCAGATGATGGTTCGGATACTGAAGAAGTTGTGCAATTAGAGCGGCTCAAGGAAAAATTCAGTCAAATTTATTCAGACGTGCTTTTACACCTTCACCCAGAGCGTAGCTTTAAGGGGGGCGCCATTTACCAAAGTTGGCAGCAATTCCCCGATGCCGATTATTATGCCTTCGTCGATGCCGACGGAGCGGTCAGCGCGGATGAGCTTATGCGTTTGTTAAATTGCGCATGTAGTAGCAAAAATCTAGATATGAGCTTTGTCGCTGTGCGCCAGTTTTCTGGCCCACTGGCTGTGGACCGTTCATTGCTTCGTAAGGCGACTTTTCACCTTTTTCTAAAACTGGTGCGTGGCATTGTTGGCTTAAAATGGATGGATACACAGTGTGGCGCTAAAGTGATCTCAGGTAGGTCTTACCGTGCAGTCAGCGAGCGTCTCGTGGAGGACGGTTTTGTCTTCGATGTGGAATTGCTGGCAACTTTGCAACAAGGTGCTTGGCCGATTACCGAGCTACCGATCATGTGGCAAGAGATACCTGGTAGTAAGCTGAGGCTTTGGAGAGATCTTTGGTTTATGACGGGGGGCTTGATGCGTATCCGAAGACGCTTGAATACTTCTGATCTCTAATTTATCTTTATAAACAGATGCCTATAATAAAAATATCCAACGATTCAGGCGAATGATCCAATGCCTAAATGCATAGTTTAGTGTAATGTGCATTTAAGGTGTTTAACTTCTATACCATGTGAAATTGGCTTAATCATCCTCTATACTCCCTATGAATTATCCTATAATTTCTCTTTTTAGTTTCTTGCTTTCGGTTCAGTTCGCTTTTTCTGACGTAACGAGCTTTGACTGGAAACCGTCCTTTAATGATGAGCCTGTTCCTCAAGAAAGACTCGAAGCCATTGAGGCTGCCTTACCGGACATTGCGCTGGCCGTGCCTGATTCGCCTCGCAAGATTTTAATCTTTAGTGCCACTGCGGGGTTTAGGCATGCCTCCATTGCTACTGGCAAGGTTGCTCTGGATCGAATGGGAATCAAGACGGGTGCCTATCAAACATTGATTAGCGACGACCCTGAAAATTTCGAAGTTGATGTATTAAAGACTTTTGATACGGTCGTTTTGCTCAGTCCGACACTAGATTTTTTCATGCCGCCGAACAAGTTACGGGAGGACTTCAGTGATGCGCAATGGAACTGGCTCCATGCAAGGCATGAACGTTTGATCGCTAATTTAGTTCAGTTTGTCCATGCTGGTGGTGGCCTAGTCGGTATCCACGCCGCGACGGACTCTTGTTACGAAGACGAAGACTACGGGAATATGATAGGTGGTTATTTTTGGGGGCATCCCTGGAGCTGGCGTCATAATGTGACCGTTTTGATTGAAGACTCAGAACACGCGCTGATAAAGCCTGTCTTCGGTGATATGTCTGATTTTCGGATTCAGGAGGAAATCTACCAGTTCAAAGAAGAGCCTTATTCGCGTGAAAAGCTGCGCGTGCTATTAAGCCTGGATGTTGAACGTAGCGATGAGCCGATGGCGAAGGTGCCATTACGCAGAACTTGCGGCGATTATGCAATTAGTTGGGTGCAGAGCGTCGGTGAAGGACGTGTTTTTTATACTAACCTTGGACACAATCATCACATTTATACCGATCCATTGTTGCTCAAGCACTTTCTTGCTGGCATCCAATTTGCCACTGGTGACATCGAGGCAGATACTAGTCCAAGCGCATCTCTCGAAAAATAAATATACTCAAATAGATCACTTATAAAGACTATGAAGACTACGATTAATCGTCGCACTTTTCTCAAAACGACTGCAGCGACGACTGCGGGGGCCTTTATTCTACCACGGTTCTCGATTGGGCAGGCGGGTCCATCGGCCAATAGTAAGGTTAATATTGCGATGATTGGTGCTGCTGGAATTGCAGGAATGGCCTACAACGGGTGTAAGGGGGAAAATATTGTCGCACTTTGCGATATTGATCGCCGTCGTTTTCCAGAATGGGCAGCAAGAAAAGGCACGCCCACCTATTCTGATTTTCGGGTTATGCTCGATAAAATGGAAAGCGAGATTGATGCTGTCTGTATTAATACCCCTGACCACACGCATTTTGCAGCTACCTTGGATTCGATGCAGAGAGGCAAGCACGTTTGCACGCAAAAACCTCTCACTCATAATATTTGGGAAGCACGCACATTACGTAAGGCGAAGGATAAATATGGCGTTGTCACGAACATGGCTAATCAAGGTCATACTAGCGATGGGATACGTACAATGCGCGAGTGGTATGAAGCCGATGTATTCGGTCAGATCACTGAAGTGCACTTAGGTGTTAGTGGGCCAAATTGGGAGAGTAAGTATTTCGAGAAACCAATTCAAATGCCCCTTGAAAGTCAGCCCATTCCTGAAGAAGTTGACTGGGATCTTTGGTTAGGTCCGGCTCGGGAGACTGCTTACAATGAAATCTACCATCCTCTTACATGGCGTGGTTTTAATGATTTCGGAACGGGGCAATTTGGAGATTGGTTTTGCCACACAGGTGACGGCCCAGTCTGGATATTAGATCTTTACGACCCGATTGTGGTCGAATGCGTGGAGCGAGGTCCTGCGCTCGAAGGTATGATTCCCGATTACAGTGTCGTGCGCTATGATTTCCCCGCCCGTGGTGATAAGACTGCCTGCTCCATGTATTGGTATGAGGGGGCCCGCAATGGGGGTAGCCCCATTAAATCACCGCCAGAGTGGGATTTGGGTAAGATACCTGATGGGGGTTCATTCTGGTATGGTGAGAAACAAAATGCTTATTTAGATAATCGATCTAATAACCCTCGCCTGACGAGCAGAGAGGTTTTTCAAGACTTTAAAGAAAATACCATTATCGAGCAAAGGTATTGTCGTATAGAGCAAGAGGGGCCTTTTGCCGAATGGGTGGCTGCAATCAAAGGTGATCTCTCTGAGTGTGGGTCAAACTTTGACTATGCCGCGCCCTTGACTGAGGTAGCGCTTCTTGGGGTATTAGCGCAGCGCTTCGGCGGGCGTATCGAATGGGACCCAGTCAAGGGTGTCTTGAACCGTCCAGAGTTGAATGCATTTATAAAAGAACCTGTCCGCGATGGGTGGCAATATGGGGAAGATCTTTGGTCATAATCTTGGGCAATTAAATGATGAATAGATTGAGTAAAAAATTTCTTATCTTAACTGTCACGCTCGCCACTTCCGGAACACTTGCTGCAAATGGCGCTTTCTTCGGTGATCCACCGGACGACCATCACCCCTGGGCGGTGCATGACCATAATCGCCCATTGCCCTCCATAGTCACACCTGCTGCGAACATTGCTCAGCCACCCTCCGACGCCATTGTTTTGTTTGATGGCACTGAGGCATCTTTTCATGAAAACTGGCGGCACAATCGACCCGCAGACGAACGTGAGCAAAACTGGATCGTTGTTGAGGGCGCACTACAGAGCATGCGTGGCGCGGGTAAGCTCTCAAGCTTAGCTGAACTAGGCGATTGCCAGTTGCATATTGAATGGCGTGCGCCAAGCGAGATCGTTGGACAAGGCCAAGGGCGAGGTAATAGCGGCGTCTTTTTCATGGACGGTATGGTCGAAGTTCAGGTACTCGATAACTATAAAAACCCTACCTATGCCGATGGCAGTGCAGGGGCGGTTTATGGTCTTATGCCACCAGCGGTCAATGCCTTACGTCCAAGCGGAGAGTGGCAAAACTATGACATCATATTTCGCCGCCCAATTGCTCGTGACGAAGTGATTTTAGACCTTGGATCACTGACGGTTTTACTGAACGGAGTCGTCGTTCAAGATAACACACCCTTGGAAGGGGGAAGTGGGCATAAGAAGCGTAAGCCGCTAGACCGAATTTTTCCAGAGATGGGTAGTTTAATGCTGCAGGATCACGGTAACCCAGTTCGTTTTCGCAATATATGGTATCGGCCGCTACGCCCTAGAGCGCTTGATGGTGGCACTGATGGCCGACTCCCTGAGGAGTCGACGCTTACTAAGCGTAGTGAAATTGCAGAAGAATTACGCCAGCATGCGCGAAGCTTAGAAGGTCATCAAAAAGCCTTTCGCTTACTGGAATCACTTAAATATGAAGAGGACGCAGGTGCTCGCGCAGAGGCCGACAATTTAATCGCACTATATGTAGCCAAGCTCAAAAAAATAGCGCCGCTCGAGATGGAGGACGAAAAGAAGCAAGTTTTGTCCTTAGATGAAGCGCTCCAATACATGCATCGCTACAAGCTCATCCCAAACGATTATCCGATGCGGTCTTATGTCAACGATCTCGCAATTCAGCAAGGCTGGAAAGCGGATAAGTAGTCGAAGGGTAAAGTTGGTAGAGCTGATTGATGGCTCAATCGGAGTATTAAGCTTTTTTGTAAGCTAGTGAGACGAGCTCCTTGAGTCGGGCGATTTCG
>CALBPO010000343.1 GCA_937899295.1 uncultured Opitutia bacterium | reverse complement strand
GTATCGGCAGAGAAGCCGCTGAATACTTGCGTGAGCCCGGTCACCGTACCTAGCAGACCAACTAAGGGCGCAGCGCCAATCACCACCTCCAAGAGAAACATGCCACGCTCCATCCGGCTGACTTCGAGTCGCGCGTAGGCTTTGACCGCGTCAGAATCCAACGGTCTAGATTGGTAAAAACCAACGATGCGTCCCACAACAGATGCCGAGTCCGCGGGAACGCCATCGAAACGACCCGTAACAAAGGCATCAACCATCGCCGCCGGCATGACACGCGACGGACGCAAGGCGATGAGACGCTCAAAGGTAATGAACACCGCTACTGCCGAGCAAAGCGCAAGCGGGTAGATGAAAATTCCAGCGTGAGTGAAGATGTCCATTTGTAGATTAGGATATATGGATTGGAGCCCTGCCCATTGGCAGCGCGCTTAATTAGCTTTGAATGTCCAAATACCTATAAAAGCTAACAGATTACTTAACGTTGTCACGCTTGCATGTAGGGTAGCGCACCAGCAGTCTTAGACACTTCATCTGCTCCTACGAGGAGTTCGTCAAGTGGGTCGTAATTACCACTAAGCAGACTGTCTCGCGCGCCTGGCTTAATTTCACAGGGCACAAATTGATCACCATACCAGATCTTGTGGTCTTCGACATCAATGGTGATCTCCATCTCGGGTTGCCTCTCGATCGCGCTGGCAATGATTTCTCGATCAGTATCGCTAGCGATCACACAGACCACACCAAGGTTCGTCGAATTACCAAAGAAGATCTCAGCAAAGCTACCAGCGATCACAGCATTGTATCCCGCACGGAGGATCGATTGCGGTGCATGTTCGCGCGAACTGCCACAACCAAAATTGTTACCACTCACCAAGATGGAGGCTTCAGCGAAGCGCGGATCATTGAGATTATGCTTTTTTTCTTCGCCGCTCTCAGTTTTACGAACGTCGCGGAAGAGATACTCTCCTAGGCCGTCGAAGGTAATGCACTTCATGAAGCGTGCGGGGATGATACGGTCGGTGTCGATGTCGTCGCCAGGGACGAAGACAGCCTTACCAGTGACTTTTTTAATAGGTGTAGAGGACATGACTTTTAAAATTTAGAATAGGATTTAAGAAAAAAGAAATGCTTTCTAGACTCCCGCCGAAGCGAAGCCAAAAACATCGCGGGCGTCGGAGACTTCGCCAGTCACGGCCGCAGCAGCCACCATGATTGGGCTCATGAGCATGGTCCGACCCGTCGGACTGCCTTGACGACCTTTAAAGTTACGATTCGAGGAACTCGCGCAGAGCTGATCGCCGACGAGTTTGTCAGGATTCATGGCAAGGCACATGGAGCAGCCTGCGGCCCGCCACTCGAAGCCCGCCTCAATGAAGATCTTATCCAAGCCAAGGTCTTCGGCAATCTTAGCCACGACTTGCGATCCAGGAACGATGATGGCTTGCACGCCCTCGGCGACCTTATGCCCTTTCACGTATTTGGCGACTTCTTGAAAATCGGAAAGGCGACCATTCGTGCAAGAACCGATAAAGGCTACGTCTATCTTCTTGCCTCTAATTGGGCTGCCACCCTCGAATTGCATATATTCAAGGGCTTCAGCGACGGAATCCCGCTCCGACTGTGTGGGCGCATCAGAGATAGCTGGAATACTTTCCTCAATGCCTATACCCTGCCCAGGAGTGATCCCCCAAGTAACGGTAGGCTGTATTTGCGAAGCATCGATATTGACCACGTCATCAAAAGTGCAATCTGGGTCTGAAGCGAAAGACTTCCACTGCTCAACTGCGGCGTCCCATGCGGTGCCTTTAGGCGAATACGGACGTCCTTTGAGATATTCAAAAGTCGTTTCGTCAGGGTTGACATAACCAACACGGGCACCGCCCTCAATCGACATATTGCAGACCGTCATGCGCTCTTCCATTGTGAACTCATCGAATGTCGTGCCAGCATACTCGTAGGCATAGCCAGTACCACCCTGTGTGCCGAGGAGACGGATGATATGCAAAACTACGTCTTTAGCGTAAACGCCAGGGGGTAATGTGCCATCCACATTGATTCGGCGGACTTTAAGCTCGTTCAAGGCAATGGTCTGAGTGGCAAGCACGTCACGAACCTGACTAGTGCCGATACCAAAAGCAATGGCACCGAAAGCACCGTGCGTCGCAGTGTGTGAATCCCCGCAGGCAATGGTAGTTCCGGGCTGCGTGATGCCCTGTTCAGGACCCACGATGTGGACAACACCCTGTCTGCCAGTATTGGTGTCGAAGAAAGTGACATTGTTATCCGCGCAATTCTTACGCAACTCCTCGATCATCCCCTGAGCTAGCGGGTCGCTGTAAGGCTCAACTGATTCGTTGGTCGGTACAATATGATCGACCGTAGCAAAGGTGCGGTGGGGATACTGCACCTTCAAATGACGGTCACGGAGCATGCCAAAGGCCTGAGGGCTCGTAACCTCATGAATAAGGTGAGTGCCAATTAATAATTGCGTCTGACCGTTAACCAACTGGCGAACGGCGTGCGCATTCCATACTTTTTCAAATAAGCTTTTGCCCATAATACTAGTTCTAAGTGAAGAATGATTCTAAAAGCGGTCTAATAAGGATAGCTTAAGGGTCACTGGCAACCGCAAAGGGGGGGAATTTTTATAGGTGATGATGTTAGTTACCGCGCGAATACAGTAGAATGAAGGGACACACTCTAGTGGCGCCGTTTCAACCGAACGGCGGACCCGCTGCGCGTGAATCCCAATTTTAATACTAAAAAACCCGCTGCTTCCGAATGGAAACTGCGGGTTTTGAAAGTTTAAACTATGCGGTTTGGAAATCGCTTAGCGAAGCGTGTCCTAAGAGAATCTTAGAGGACTGCCTTGAGGCCAGCTCCTGCTTTGAATTTCACAGCTTTGGAAGCCTTAATACGGATCTTCTCGCGAGTCTGTGGGTTGATGCCGTCACGAGCAGCACGCTTTGTTACTGAGAAAGTGCCGAAGCCGATAAGTTGAACATTCTTAGCCTTTTTAACACCCTTTTTGCTACCTTC
>CALBPO010000342.1 GCA_937899295.1 uncultured Opitutia bacterium | reverse complement strand
TTGATTGAAGAAGAAGCCGGGCTCAGCGTTCCACGACTTGTATCCACACAAGTTGATCAGCATGCCGCGCGGCATCACGCCACGTCGTTGGTTGCTCGCTTGTAATCCTGGGCTTAGCGAATTGGTCACAGAGAAGGTCGGCGAGGATTGGCCGAAGGATCTCGATAAGCTTCAGGCAGTAGCCAAGTTTGCCGACGATGCCAAATTCCAAAAGCGTTTCATGGATATCAAATATGCGAATAAGCAAGCTTTTGCTGATTTCGTGCTAGAGGATTCTGGCACTGTGATCAGCCCTGATGCGCTCTTCGATGTGCAAATCAAGCGTCTGCACGAGTATAAGCGCCAGCACCTCAATCTACTGCATATCCTCACACTCTATCGCCGGTTGCTTAACGATCCAGACTACGAGATGAATCCTCGTGTCTTTATCTTTGGCGCCAAGGCAGCGCCGGGCTACGCACTCGCTAAAAATATTATCCGTGCAATCAATAAAGTGGGTGACAAGGTAAATAACGATCCCCGTATCAACGGTAAGATCAAGATCGTATTCCCGCAGAACTACCGCATCACGATGGCCGAGAAGATGATTCCCGCCGCCGACCTTTCCGAGCAGATTTCGACCGCTGGTAAGGAAGCTTCTGGTACGGGCAACATGAAGCTCGCACTCAACGGCGCACTTACTATAGGCACGCTCGATGGCGCGAACGTGGAGATTGGCGAAGAAGTCGGCGAAGATAACATCTTCATCTTCGGCAACACCGTTGAGCAAGTCGACGCCATACGTGAGAAGGGCTACAACCCCTACGACTATTATAATAGTAACTGGGAGCTTAAAGCAGTCATTGATTGGCTGCAATCGGACTATTTCGCACCTGGCGAGAAGGATGCCTTTGCGCCGCTTTGTAGCAGCTGGCTCGAAGGGGGCGACCCCTTTCTCTGTCTCGCCGATTATGCCGACTACTTGCGCGCGCAGGAAGCAGTGGATAAAGCTTTCGGCGACAAAAAACGCTGGGCTAAGATGGCCATCATGAACACCGCCCGCGTGGGCAAATTCTCTTCAGACCGCACCATCAGTGAATACGCCAAGCATATTTGGAAGCTCAAGCCAGTTAAGCTTGGCAGGTACATGCAGGAATGAGATTCACGCATCCGGAGTCGAGACGCTCACGCAGGAGTGAGAGCCACGATTACGCGTGCTTTTCCTGTTTTTCGACTTGATTGCGTAGGAAGGCAATGACGTCTTGAAATTTACCCACGTTTTCTTGGTCGGCGTCGGTCAAGTTTTCGTGCGCTTTGAGTATATTCTTCGCGTCGGACACTTCTTGATTTTCAAGTGCGTTGAAGGTCTCGCTAGCAGCTGCTTGATCTTTAGAGATGGCGAGCAGGTTTTGCAGGCCAAGATTGCAGATTAGCTCGTAGTTACGCTCACTGAGGTTTCCGACGATCAGTTCTCCCGCAGGTTTGAGCTTGCGAAGTTGAATCGCGGTACCAGCAAGAATACCTAGAAAGGTACTATCCATCCCTTTACAGTCTACAAAATCGATGAACAGCTTGCGGCAACCTCCGGTGATGACTGTTTCGATAAATTCACGGAAGGCATTACAATTTAGATAGTTGGCCTTGCCCCTGACCTTAACCACAACAGGATCGGAATAAGCGCTGACGAGATAAGTGGGCTGTGCTGGATCACTCATAGAGAGCGTGGTAGAAAAAGTGCGAGGGAGTTGGTAAAAAGTATAGCTGAGAATTTAAATTACATAGTTAACCCCAGGTGACCAAGAATCAATCTTTCAAATGCAGCAGAGTGTAATAATTCTTAAATTCTGCTTGAAATACACGGGCTTCACCAGAGCCTTGTATTATGGATGAAAATTTGAATTTGTACCAAACATACATCAAAGAGATCGAAGAACGTAAGGGGCAGGGCTTGAGCCCAAAGCCGATCGACGATGGTGACTTGCTCGCTGTGATTATCGACCAGATCATGGATCTCGATAATAAACACCGGAAGGTATCTCTGGACTTTTTTATCTACAATGTCTTGCCGGGCACGACGAGCGCTGCAGGTGTCAAAGCGCACTTTTTAAAAGCGATCATCCTTGGCGAATCGACGGTCGACGAAATCTCGTCTGATTTTGCCTTTGAGTTGCTTATGCACATGAAAGGGGGCACATCGATCGACGTGCTTCTAGACTTAGCGCTCGGCGATGATGAAGCGATTGCTGGCCAAGCGGCTGAAGTTCTCAAAACGCAAGTATTTTTGTATGAGGCGGATATGGATCGGCTCAAGCTTGCTTACGAGTCAGGTAGTGCGATTGCTAAAGGTATTCTAGAGAGCTATGCGAGCGCGGAGTTTTTTACCAAGATCCCCGACATCGAGGAAACAATAGAAGTCGTCACTTATATTGCAGGCGAGGGGGATATTTCAACGGACCTGCTTTCCCCTGGTAATCAAGCGCACTCACGCTCGGACCGTGAGCTACATGGTAAGTGCTTGATTTCGGAAGAGGCGCAAACCGAGATTCAAGCCTTGCAAAAGCAGCACCCAGATAAGCGCGTGATGCTTATTGCGGAGAAGGGCACGATGGGCGTGGGTTCTTCCAGAATGTCAGGTGTGAATAATGTCGCCTTGTGGACCGGCAAACCAGCTAGTCCTTACATCCCTTTTGTTAATATCGCCCCTATCGTCGCGGGCACTAACGGCATTTCCCCAATTTTTCTGACGACGGTCGACGTGACCGGAGGCATTGGAATCGACCTAAAGAACTGGCGCAAGCAACTGGATGCCGATGGCCTGCCAGTCTTGAACGACAACGGAGACCCCATCTTGGAAGAGGTCTACTCCGTCGCGACAGGCACCGTATTAACGATCAATACAAAGACGGAGAAGCTCTGTAATGGAGACGAAGAACTGGTCGACATGGCGGCCTCCTTAACACCTCAGAAAGTAGAGTTCATGAAAGCGGGTGGCTCATATGCGATTGTGTTTGGTAAAAAACTGCAGACCTTTGCCGCCAAAACACTCGGTGTGGATGTGCTGCAAGTTTTTGCGCCCGCCAAGGAGGTAAGCCACGAAGGGCAAGGCCTCACTGCGGTTGAAAAAATATTTAATAAGAACGTCGTCGGTTCGACCGAAGGCGTGACGCTTTACGCTGGCTCGGATGTGCGAGTTAATGTGAACATCGTCGGCTCACAAGATACGACAGGGCTGATGACTTCTCAAGAATTGGAGTCCATGGCGGCGACTGTCATCTCACCAATTGTGGATGCCGCGTATCAGTCTGGTTGCCACACGGCCTCGGTTTGGGACAAAAAAGCGCAGGCTAATATTCCTAGGCTAATGAAGTTCATGCATAAGTTTGGTTTGATCACTGGGCGTGATCCGAAAGAAGTTTATCCACCTTTAACCGACGTGATCCATAAAGTGCTTAACGATTTAGCTGTTGATGAATGGTCGATTATCATTGGCGGCGACTCACATACCCGCATGTCCAAGGGGGTCGCATTTGGCGCAGATTCAGGAACAGTTGCACTCGCGCTGGCCACTGGAGAAGCGTCGATGCCGATTCCTGAATCGGTCAAAGTGACTTTCAAGGGCGACCTTAAGGATCATATGGACTTCCGCGATGTGGTGCACGCCACGCAGATTCAGATGCTCAAGCAGTTTGGCGAAAACGTTTTTCAGGGGCGCATCATCGAGGTGCATCTGGGCACTCTTCCTGCCGACCAGGCTTTTACTTTTACTGACTGGACTGCTGAGATGAAGGCCAAGGCCGCTATCTGCATAAGCGAGGACGAGACTTTGATCGAGTCGCTAGAAATCGCGAAAGCGCGCATCCAAATTATGATCGATAAGGGCATGGATAACGAGAGTCAGGTGCTCCAAGGCCTCGTCGAACAGGCTAATCAGCGTATCATAGACATTCGTTCGGGCGCGAAGCCCGCACTCATGCCGGACGCAAATGCGAATTATTCGGCCCAGTTCGTCGTTGACCTAAATCAGATCAATGAGCCAATGATCGCGGACCCAGATGTAAACAACGAGGATGTCTCAAAGCGCTACACGCATGACATTATCCGTGAGCTCTCTTATTATGAAGGTGAGAAGGTGGTCGATCTCGGTTTCGTCGGTTCTTGTATGGTTCACAAGGGCGATTTAAAAATCGTATCTCAGATGCTTAAGAATCTTGAAGCGCAAGAGGGCAAGGTTGAATTTCAAGCACCGCTTGTGGTGGCAGCGCCGACCTACAATATCATTGATGAACTCAAGGCCGAAGGTGATTGGGACTTGCTCCAGAAGTATTCTGATTTCGAATTCGACGACGACGCACCAAAAGGGGCCGCGCGCACCGAATATGAAAACATGATGTATTTGGAGCGCCCAGGTTGTAACTTGTGCATGGGTAACCAGGAGAAAGCAGCCAGAGGGGATACCGTAATGGCTACTTCGACGCGCCTTTTCAAAGGCAGGGTGGTCGAAGATTCTGATCGTAAGAAAGGGGAGTCTTTACTTGCTTCGACTCCTGTGGTTGTTCTAGCCGCAATACTCGGCCGAGTGCCTA
>CALBPO010000341.1 GCA_937899295.1 uncultured Opitutia bacterium | reverse complement strand
TGCTGAGATCGTTGTTTTGCTGTTCGTGGAAAGCGGTGACAAACATTGCGGCATGAGCTGCGGAGCGACCTAGTTGACCAGTGCTACTATGACTGATGGCATCGACTTCTGTCCAAGTATCATGAGCTAGGCCAGTAACACCGATCTCCCCGAATGATTCGGGTAAGCTGACTCCTGGGCGTACTTCGAACACTTTATTGGAAAGGCCTTCTTCGCTGCCAATTTGGCCATCATACCAGTTGGCGTAGTCCTCTTGTGTGGCGTGATCGATAAAGGCTTTTGCGCTTAGCTGCAGGCTCTGTCCTGTGCCACGATCAACGGCGCTCCATGTATCTCCGGTGCCGTCTGCGGGCTGGGAGAGGTCGACTCCACCCGAGGCGACATCGTCTAGTGTGACGAGCTCGATCCATGGGTGGTTGGCGATCCAACGTAGGTTGAGGTCGTAGGCATTGGCATTATCAAGATTGCTGAAATCGCCCCAATCGCAAAGTAGGCTGAGTACTTGGTCTTGCGTGGCACTGCGTGCACGGCGGCTGAGTAGCTCGCGCAGGGGGAGGTTTAAACCAAGGTCTTCGTTTTGAAAACGGAAGGTGCTGGCGAAGTCATGGATGGGGAAGAGCCCGATGTCATTGACCTTGTTAATTTGGTAACCAGCTTGTCCAAGGGCTTGGGTGCGACCAAACCATTTAAAGAAATGTCGCATCTGATCGACTAAGGTGTGAGTGAAGCCCATCGACTGAATCGTCGCCAACACGCTGTCGTCGACTACGCTTTCTGCTGACCAAAAAACGGTATTAGAGGGCGCGCTATTGTAGATCTCAGTGAGAACATCGTTGGCTAGATCGACACTGTCGGCAGTGAAGGCTGAGCTAGCAAAGGGCACGACTTGATCCGCAAAGGTGGTTCCAAAAAGTATCGCATCGCCCGCAACAAGCATTGAGCTGATGCGACTGTTGAGAGTGGCACCGTCACGCCATGGCTTATTAACAGTGGGGTCAACGGTCGCCCATTGTAGGGCTGAAGCGAGGGTGGGAGTAATGTGTAGGTTGATCGGCGCACCAAAGGCTCCGTGTGCGTCAATCAGCCTGAAGTAGCCAGCGCCAGCGCCGTCGTTAATCTTGTCATGCATCTCGTTGGCCGAGCGGATCGGTTCGTTTCCATGGGCGAGTAAGGCGACTTTTGCCTGTTTGCCACGGTCGTTAGCGCCATCAATGCTGAACCAGCTGGAGAGTATACTCTTATCACCTGCGATGCTGCTCTGGTCTCTAAAGTATGCGGAGGCAATGAAGTCGTTAAAGACGGTGTCCCGAATATCGCTTCGTCCGCTGATATTTCCAAGTCCAGGAGTCGGTGAATTTTGGGTGCCGTCGCGAGTGGTGAATACTTGGAAGTTAAGCGTCTCAGGGTTGCCGTTCCAGCCTGCGTCGAGAAGGGCTTGGCGACTGATCGAGGCTTCCATCGCGTCAAGTTCTGAGTTGAAGTAGGCCTGCTCGAAACCATTGGCACTAGTCTGTGTGCGGCGGACGACGCCTTTAGAAAAGAGGTCTTCGCCGATGGTACTGGTGTTATCACCAACATTGGTATCGACGTAGACGGCTCCATTATTGGTCTGATAGATGGCTACGAGCACTTCCCACTTCATCTCAGTGCGAGTGTCGAGGTCATCGGGAAAGGCGGATTCGCCAACAGCGGTGTTACCCGTATCGATGACGACATAGGCATCTAAGTAACCCTCTTCGGCAAACGCGCGGAGATCCTGAAAATCGAAGCGGAAGTAAAGTTTGCCATCGGCACCACCGTCTCGGAAGTAGAAGGCCACGATATCGCGAGAACTATCGAAGCCGTCATTGGCGAGGTAAGTGTCGGTACCTTGGTTGTTGGTGCCGTCGCCCTCATATTCGTCTAATGCGAGGAGGTCGCTTATTGTCCAATCGGTAAACTCGTTTAGGTTGCCGACATTGCCAATAGAGCCGTCCTCACCAGGACCGATGATGATCGAATTAGCGGGTAATGGTGGCACCTTGTCGTCTTTGAGTGGGCGGGTACCGTTTGCGAGTTCTTGCAGATTGGTAAAGTCGTCTTCGTCTGGGTCGTCGTCACCGCCGTTCCGTGAGAGCTCGCCTAATGTAGAGTGGCTAAAGGTCTGCGGATCGTTTGGATCAGCTGTCTTGAAATTGTCGACGCCGTTATCAAGAGGATCGAGACCGTTATCGATTTCCCATCCATCGGGAAGGCCGTCGCCATCGCTGTCTTCGTTGAGTGGGTCGGTCTCGCTCCATACTTCGTTGGCATCGTAGAGGCGATGGCGGTTGGCATCGCCCCCGCTG
>CALBPO010000340.1 GCA_937899295.1 uncultured Opitutia bacterium | reverse complement strand
AACAAATCTTAGTCGAGATGTGTGTTTTTTAGATACTTG
This sequence comes from uncultured Opitutia bacterium, assembly GCA_937899295.1. Classification (GTDB taxonomy): domain Bacteria; phylum Verrucomicrobiota; class Verrucomicrobiia; order Opitutales; family Coraliomargaritaceae; genus Thalassobacterium. Next base: position 7,814 of record CALBPO010000340.1, on the reverse strand, counting down.
ATCAGCAACGCTGCGGGCTATTTTGGCGGCGTTTACATTTAATTTATAGGCTTGGTCTTCCATTCCGTAATCAGCCTGAGCTATACGGGTTGATGAAAAGGTGTTGGTTTTAATTATATCGGCATTTGAATCTAAATATGCTCGGTGAACGTCGCTAATAATTTGGGGCTGGCTTAGTGTCAGTAGATCGTTGTTACCTTTTTGGTTGGTTTGGGCATCAATAAAATCTGTACCTCTGAAGTCTTTCTCTTCTAGAGTATGGCCTTGTATCATCGTTCCCATTGCGCCATCCAAAACGCAGCGGCGCAAATTTGTCGCCTTGCTCCTTGAGGTGATTTGGCGATGCCTGCCCAATCCAGGACTGCTTTGCGATTTGCCACACCATTGAAATATTGAATCACAGGATCGTTCAAGGTCGTTACTTTTAAATTCTTAGCTAAATCAGGTGTTCGTGCCACTCTAGATATGTTTTTATTAAAATCGGCCTGCAATAGTTGGGCTAAGTAAATTGCATTTGGTTCGGGGGTTTTTGGGTTTTCGGCAAGGTATCCGCTGAGTGATTCTGTTGCGCCTTCGATCTTTCCTATTGCGTAGGCACAGTTAGCGTGGATGAGATCTAAAGTAGAGTAAGCGCTTAGTTGCCGCGCTGCGATCTGGAGCACGCCTTCAGCCTCGGGTAAGCGGCCTAACTGCAGGAGCACGAGCCCTTTTTCGTAGCTCAAGACTGAACTCGAGGGGGTGAGTTGATGAGCTTTTTTGTAGTCTGCGAGGGCGCCTTCGAGATCACCGATTTTTCTTAGGAGTGCTCCTCGCAGTGCGAGTACTTCGGCTTGTTCGGAGTCTATCAAGAGGGATTCATTGAATGCGCTCAGAGCCAGAGTAGGCGTGTCTGAAGCTAGGTGGGCGCGGCCAAGCATTGCCCAAGCCGCAGCACCTGGATGGATACGATTTAGGGTGATGGCTTCGAGAATCGGAATGGCATCACTCGAGCGGCCCGCGAGAAGCAGGGTGCGGCCCGCGACAAGTGCTTCTTCACTCGTCTCAGGACGGAAACCAGCGTCGACGGCATCAAGAATTGAAGTAAAGGCTTCTTCGTGACGGCCGAGTTTTTGAAGGCAGAGCCCGCGATAAAACAAAAGGGAGCGACGGAGTAGGTCAGCCTCTCGAGGCAGCGCTTCAATCGCGGCTTCGAACTTAGCTCGTGCGGTGCCGACACGGTTCTTAGCTAGGGCGGCGCGACCTTCAAGGTAGAGGGCGACATCGCGTAGCTCGGGACGCTTGGCTATGGGTTCGATCACAGCTTCTAGCAATTCCCAGCGCTCCACACTTGCGTAGAGCGAGGCTAGGGTGATAAGGGCTTCGAAGTTTTGTGGCTGTTGTGCCGTGAGGTTTTGTAAATTGGCGATCGCCAGCTCGAAACGGCCGATTTGCGTTAGAAGTCGGGCACGTAACAAGCGCAGTGCGGTACTTTGTTGGAGGGCTTCTTGTCCGGTTTGATCTTTGTAGACTTCGATTGCTTGATCGATTGCAGCGATGGCTTCGTCTTGAGCGCCGTCTTGCAGCTTCGCACGCGCTTTTTCAAGGTAGGCTTCGCTACTGAGGCGAAGACTGGTGCTGGCGGTTTCGGGGTCGGCAAGGTAAATTTCTGTAAACGCGATGGCGGCGTCATCCCACTCCCCCTCAGCCATGCGAAGCAGGCCGAGCAGTTGCTTGGCCGCTCGAGTATCTTCGCTTTCTGGTTTCGCTTTTGCGAGGATTTCTTGTATAAGCGCTGCGGCCTCGTTACGGCGATCCGTATGACCCAGCGCGATGGCTTTAAGCAGACCGAGCTCGTTGTTTTGGGGGTCCAGCGCGATGGCTCGGTCGGCGGCTGTCAGGGCTTCCAAAGGCATCCTTTGATCGAGCATCACTCGCGCTTTAAGCGTGATTGCAGGCAGATAGTCAGGGTCAATACGGAGCATTTGTTCGACGCCACGTTCCGCGCCACCGAGATCACCGATTAAATAGTTACCCTCGGCTATGCCGTGATAGAGTTCGACGAGATCTATTTTTGGCGCAGCGCTCAGGTAAAGGCCGCTAATGCAGAGAACTAGGCCAACAATTTGAGCGCGAAAAGAAATTAAATATGGCATTGCTAAAAAAGGTAGACGACGATTGGAAAATCCCGAAAATTTGTTTTATCGTATATGTATGAGTGATTTGCCAAAGCGTAAAAAAGGTAAGCGTTCCGCCGTCGATGTATTTTTTGATGCCGTCGGTGCGATCGTTCCCAGTTGTGGCCCTGCCTTACGTATGGTAGAGCGTGGGCAGGAACGCCCGCTGAAGCTCGGTGAGAAATTTGTGCTGCTCTACAACTCTCCACTCTGCCTGCACTGTAATTGCAATCGAGCGAAGTTTAAGGAAGAGAAGGCGAAGATGCGGGCTATGGACTTCAAATCTTAAATAACTAATCCTCCTCGCTCTCTAGTTCTGCGAAGCGCATGACTTCTTCAAAAGTGGTGGTGCCATTTTTAATATGAGACCAACCGCTCTGCATGAGTGTTCGCATGTCTTGAGAGACGGCGGTCTGACGAATCATTCGGGCAGAGTCACGCTTGACGATGTGCTCGTGAATTTCCTCTGTAACGCGGAGAATTTCGAAGACTCCGATGCGCCCGCGGAAACCAAGGTTGCGACAACGTTCACAACCGACAGCTGATTTGGCGAGATGACCGTGTTGCGCTTCGCTCGGGTCGATCCGCATTGTGTTGAGAAAGCCAGCAATCTGGCGCTCATCGTATGTGGCTGGTAGTGAGCAATTAGGGCAGAGGCGGCGAACGAGGCGCTGCGCGATAATCATCTCTACGGAGGAAGCAATAAGAAATGGCTCAATGTCCATATCGACGAGACGGGTCAGGGCGCCCGGTGCGTCGTTTGTGTGAAGTGTGCTCATAACGAGGTGACCTGTCAGCGAGGCGCGGATGGCGATGTCGGCTGTCTCGCGGTCGCGGATTTCTCCGACCATAATGACGTCTGGATCTTGGCGAAGCACGGCGCGCAGCGACTGGGCAAAGGTCAAACCGATCTCGGGGTGGACCTGCGTCTGATTGACACCAGGCACTTCATACTCGACGGGGTCTTCGACTGTGATGATACGGCGCTCGGGCTTGTTGATCAAACGGATGAAGGCCGTGAGCGAAGTGGATTTACCCGAACCAGTAGGCCCCGTCACTAAGATGATTCCGTGTGGAGTAGAAAGCGCGTGGGTAAGTTTCTTTTCCTCGTCCTTGGCGAGGCCAAGCTCACGCATGGAGAGTGGTTTTGACTTTTGGTTGAGCAGGCGCAGTGACACGCTCTCGCCATACATTGTAGGAAAGGTGGAGATACGAATATCTAATTCCGAATCACCTGCACCGAAGGAGATGCGACCGTCCTGCGGGCGTCGCTTCTCGGAAATATTTAGCTTAGCCATGATCTTGAGACGAGAGATGATGGCACCTTGAAAGCGAATGAGATTATCGGGCACGCGAACGGATACTAGCTCGCCGTCGATGCGATAGCGAATCTGTAGCTCATCACGGTGTGGTTCGAAGTGGATGTCAGTTGCTCGGTCGCTGACTGCTTTTTGCACTACCTCGTTGACGAACCGGATCACAGCGGCGTCCTCATCTTCCACCTCATCGGCTTCGGAAACATCAGTAATAAGGTCGGACTCGTCGAGGCTGCCTGCGCCGACGCCGAAGTTTTGCGTGATTGATTCAGTGATCTGCTCTGGGTCACCCATAAACCACTGCACTTTGCGTCCGCTAACGGCGTAGACCCAGCGACTCATTACCTCATCGGGTGGCCAGAGTGTGGCAAGTGCAATGGGGGCTTTTTCTATGGGGGTATCGTCGGCTACTGTTCGGACTGGGATACATTGATACTCGTGAATCATCCGCAACGGTAACGTGGCGGTTGGATTGTCAATCAGCTCGATGTCTTTGATTACTGCGATTTCTTCGAGGTCGGCCAGTTCGGACAAGATCTCGCGGGTAGAGCAGTTACGCAGGGTAGCGAGCTCAATTAATCGATCTCCACGAGGCAGAGTTGAAATTACGCTGCGTTGTTCCTCGTCGAGGCCTGAAAAAATGGGGTCGATGTTCATATGGCTAAATCTTTAATACAAAATGAAGGGAGATTGTTCCGAGTTCAACCTCGAAGCCACTCTTATGGCAAAGTGAGTAAAGGCGACTTTGGCAGACACTTAGGCTTACTCCCAGTAGTCTTCGCCGTAGTCGAAGAAGATTTCTTCGCCTGGCTCGATGTCGCGAAGGGCTTGGAAGCGGGCGGTCTTCCAGCGACTGGAGACGACGAGAAAGGCGTTGGGTTCATCATCGTGATTGATGTAGCGAGTGTAGTTGGCCTTTGGACCTTCACCGACGAGAATATGGTCTTTGGTGACCCACATCACGTAGGCAGAAAAGGGGCGATTTGGGTCGTGAAATTCTTTTTCTGTGATCACTTCGCCGGTGTAGTAACCGATAGTGTCCTCTTCGCCGATAGCGTGCCTAGCAAATAGCCCCATACCCGCGCCCTCGATCGTCGAGGTGCGGATTTCAAAATCGTCGTCAGTCCATTTTTGTATCTTTGGCATGGAGTAAAGCTGAGCAATCGAATCTTAAACGTCCAACTAAGAATCATTGACCCTTTAGTAATTCGCGAATCCATCTGCGATGTGGTCCCGAAAGAGTAATAGCCTCTAGTTCGTCGAGGGCGACCCATTCTAATGAGCCATCAATACCGGCTACGATTGTTTCGTAGATGTATTCTTTGATTCGGCGATGAGTGATGGAGCGTGATTTGCTGGCGATGAGTTGGGGTGACGTCCTCGCTTTGACTGCGCTCAGTTCGGGTAACTCGTATTGCCCTGCAAGTTGCCCTGCACTTTCGGGGATGCGGTGGAGTAGTAGTTTAGCATCTTCGACGATCCATGCGCGATCTATCTCGACTTGCACCGTGGCCTTGCGCTCTATTTTTGGGAGCTCATTTTGTGTGCCGTTTTTATTTGAGACGCAGAACTTAAGGACGGGACAAACGGTGCAGAGAGGCTTATGCTTGAGGCAGACTGTTGCACCTAGCTCCATCATGGCCTGGTTGTGGTCGCCGGGATTTTTGTTATCGAGCAACTCGTCAGCTCTTGCGGTGAAGGCCTTGACTGCTTCGCCATTGTTTTTAAAAATATGCGCATCGTCGGTCAAGCGGGCGAGGATACGCACGACGTTGCCATCGACGACTGCGTCCGCTTGACCCAATGCAATTGAAGTGATGGCCGCCGAGGTATAGGGGCCGATGCCGGGCAGTCGTTGCCACTCTTCGCGGTTCGCTGGCTTGGGGTCGAGCGCAACGTATTCCTTGGCCAAGCGATGAAGGTTGCGTGCACGGCTGTAGTAGCCGAGGCCTTCCCAGTGCTTAAGCACATCCTCGGCGGGCGCATCGGCTAGCGTGGTAAAGTTGGGGAAGCGCTGCATCCAACGCTTGAAGTAGGGCAGCATGGTCTTAATTTGTGTCTGCTGTGCCATTAGCTCAGACACAACGGTGCGATAGAGGCTTGGTTCCGAACGCCAAGGCAATGGGCGCTGGGCAGTGGCATACCACGCGGCCAGCATTTTGCGAAATATTGCTTTGTTTGAGAATAAATCCATCTAGTGATGCGATCACGACGGTCGAGGGATCAACCCACTTAAACCTAAGGTTTATCTAAAAACTTCTTGGATGTGCGGGACCACGACTGCTACCGCGATTTGGGTGGTCTTGATCGTCTGAGTTTTCGGATGGTCGGCGTCTGTGCAGCCGGCGTTCAAAACTTGGGTCGGGCTCACCCTTAAACATACGTGGGATAAAGGGGTAGTCCTCGGTCAGCACATAGTAATAAGTGCCTTGGGTAAATTCGGGAGTTATACCAAAGCGACCGCCGCACTCATCGAGATCGCCGCTGCTCGCTACGTATTCGTAGTCAATGGTGAAGCTGCCGTCATAGTCGCCTTTTGGAGAGTCGCTACCAGTCGGGCGTGAGCCTGCTTTGATTTGATAGCTCGACTTCAATTCGACGATTTCGCTGCCTGCATCTAGCGGGTCTTTTGTTCCGTATAAGCCATAGATAGGAAAGCCATCCGCAGCCCAACCGATGAGGGTCATAACTTGCTCTCCGCCCGAGAGCATTTCGAAAAGTTTACTTGGTAAGCCGTGATAGTGGTAGGCTCCATTCGGTTGCACGTGGGCATGATTCTGGTCGAGTCCGAGTTTAACAGCGCCGCTTAGCGCTTCGTAATTCCACTTTGAGTTACGGTCACGTTGGAAAAATTCGGCGGTGCCAGGATCAAATAGCACGCCGTTTATCGCGATACCAAATGGTTGGCGGACTAGCACAACAGCTTCTCTGGCAGCTTTGGGTTTGAGTGCTATCTCGTAGAGGTATTTTTGCGCTTGGATGCCGTTCGGATTACCTCGGTTGGGGAATCGTCCAACCTTGTGGTCTGGAATGCCGTTGGACTTTATGATGCGCTTGTCGCCTTCTATCTTGATTTCACATTGGGGTGCGATTTCTAATGTCTGCCTAGTAGGAACTAAACTTAAATGAAATTCACTAGAATGCGCGAGCCCAGTTAGCGGCAAGAATCCAGAGGTAAAGAGGTAGAATGCTTTCGGGAGAGTCATTATTTTTTGTGTGCGACTACCATGAAGCCCTACGCGTGAAAGTTTCAAATAGCCTTTTCGCGTAGTACCTTGTAACCAACCAACTTCCCAGCATCTTCATCCCAAAGCCGGAGACTTATCGATTTTAAACTGCTGCGCAGCGTTAGCTCTGGCACTTGCTGGAAGAATGGCTCTGCTTCGTGGCAGGCCTTCAAATGGTAGTTTGGGATACGGGAACTCAAATGGTGAATATGGTGATAGCCTATGTTTCCAGAAAACCAATTCAAGATCGCAGGCAATCGATAGAAGGAGCTACCTTGCATGGCTGAGTCTGTGTAGTCCCACTCCTCGCCCGCGCGCCAGTAGGTGTCTTCAAACTGATGCTGCACGTAGAAAAGCCAGATGCCTAGGCTTCCTGACACGGTTGTGATTGTTAGCTGAATCCAGAGGAAATTCCAGATGCCAAAAAGTGAAGCCATAGCGACGGCATAGACCGCGATACAGGCATTCATCTTATAGACGTCCATCCGGTCGCGGCGGCTAGCTAACTTGTAGGCGAATCGTTGGTAAATGATGAATAGCCCAAGTGGTCCTAATACGAAGAGTATGAATGGATTCCGTGTGAGTCGATACTGCAACTTGAGCCATAATGGTGCCGCCTTGTATTCCTTGACCGTCATCGTCCAAACGTCGCCAACGCCTCGCTCGTCTAGGTTTCCAGATGTGCCGTGGTGTACTGCGTGTTGCCAGCGCCAGTGGCGGTAGGGTGTGAGTGTCATCAACCCCGCGACGAAACCGACGGCATTGTTAGCATCTTTCGATTGAAAAAAAGAACCGTGCCCACAGTCGTGAAAGATGATGAAAACACGCACCAAGAACATCCCCGCAAGTAGAGCGAGACCCAACGTAAGTGGCCAAGATACCGACACTGTGAAATACATCACAATCCACAGCGCAATATAAGAACCCATTGAGTTTGCGATCTGCCAAAGGCTCTTTTTTAGGCAAGGCACCTGGTATTTTTTGACAATCTTTCGCCAATTAGGAGCTGCGCCAGGAGTTGAATCTGGCATGGGTGGAGTCATTAAAGAAGGGTTCATTGTATTTTGAAATATGAGATTATGGAAATGATCGAACGCGATCGAAGGTTAATTTTTTAC
>CALBPO010000339.1 GCA_937899295.1 uncultured Opitutia bacterium | reverse complement strand
CCGCCCGCGACAGCTGCTCGGCTGCGGTGGAAGCGGGCGCGTCGCATTTTTTCCGTAAAGCCCCTTCATCAACGTCGAGCAGGGACGCCTTCGTCGCTTCGGCTAAGTGCAACCGCCCAATTGAACCCTACATCACAATACGCTAATTATTAGTCTTAGTTTAGGGAGGATCTTCAATTATGGCGATTGTTTATAGCAATTACAGCGGATGAGCGAGGTGCTTTCGAGCAGGCGTGATGCTCCTGCTGCTCTGGTCAATTGAATTAACCTTCTCGCAATTCAGTATGAGGTGCTTATCGCAGTGAGGCTTTTATCCTTTACGAGAACTGGGATACGCTCAACTTATCATATATCGTAGGCATTGGGCGGGAGTGCTTCTGATTTTGACCTCTGACCTTTGACTCCTAAATTCTGAACAAATGAGCTTAACTGATACCATCCGCATCAATACCGAAACTGTAATCGGCGAGACTGAACTTGAAGATCGCCTGCATGGCAACAAGCCGCTACGTGTCAAGCTAGGCGTTGATCCAACTCGTCCAGACCTAACTTTTGGGCACCTTGTTGTTTTTAATAAGTTGCGTCAGTTCCAAGACCTCGGGCACGAAGCTCTCCTCATCATTGGGGACTTTACCACGCTGATCGGTGACCCTTCAGGTCGCTCCAATACGCGCCCTGTGTTAACTAAGGAGGAGATTGTAGAAAATGCGCAAACCTACCTTGATCAAGCCTTCAAGATTCTCGACCAGGAAAAGACTACAGTTTTTTATAATAGCGAGTGGTTCGACGAAATGAGCTTCGAGGACTGCCTAAAACTTTCTCGAAAAATGACGGTCGCCCGGATGTTGGAGCGCGACGACTTTGCCAAGCGCTACGCCAGCCAGGCACCGATCTCGATGATTGAGTTTATGTATCCCTTGATTCAAGGCTACGATTCCCTTGTCTTAAATGCGGATGTTGAAATCGGCGGTACGGATCAGCTTTTCAACATGCTCGTTGGGCGCGCCCTGCAGAAGGATGCGGGAAAGCAAGAGCAAGCTGTTATCACTATGCCGCTTCTTGTTGGCCTCGACGGTAGTAAGAAGATGTCCAAAAGCGCAGATAACTTTATCGCTTTTACCGACAATGCGAAAGAGATGTTCGGCAAGATTATGTCGATCAGCGACGATACAATGTGGGACTACTACCGCTTGCTGCTTGAACTCCCTGTGGACAAAATTGAAAATCTTAAAAAAGGCCACCCGATGGAGGCAAAGAAGCGCCTTGCTTCGTCGCTCGTCGGCCAATTTCACTCCATGCAAGCAGCCAAACAGGAATTGGGGCAGTTCGAGCAAGTCTTTTCTAAGAATAAGCTACCAGACGATATGCCTACATTCACCTGGAGCGATCTGATTGGCGACGCGCCGACTGCGCCACTTTTCGAAGTCATGGCGCAGTCCGAGCTCTTTGAGAGTAAGGGTGCAATCCGCCGCCTCGTCCAGCAAGGCGGAGTTAAGATCGACGGCGAAAAGCAGGACGATCCCAGTCGTCCAATTTCCCCGCCCGTCGGCGAGCAGATTTTCCAAGCGGGCAAGCGTGTCTTTTTCAAGCTGGTCGGCTAATTGAGTAGAGCGGTCACCCGTAAGCCGGTTCCCATTGTTGCCATCTACATGCGGTCCCTAGGAATAAAGCCCCAATCAAATCAGCCTCGGTAATCATTTGACATTCAAACGCTTTCATAGAAAAACTCTATATTTATTTATCAGCTAGCTTAGCGCTTTTAACGTTTATAACATTGTGTTCGGACTTCTCTCAAACGACATCGGCATCGACCTCGGTACCGCCAACACCTTAG
>CALBPO010000338.1 GCA_937899295.1 uncultured Opitutia bacterium | reverse complement strand
ACATCACTTCCAGCGGACTCACCCACTCTTGGGATGGATTCCCTGGCGAAACGAACCGCCACCGCGTGGGCGAAGTATTCACAGGCCTTGGCTATGGCATGATCAACATTGATTGGTCAGGACCTAAGCCTCAGATCAAGCTCGCCATTAAAGACACAAATGGAAACACGCAAATATCCCATCAAATTGAGTGAAACATCCTACTGATAAAGATACTGAGCGAGAAGCTTGACTCGCGATCGCCATTTGAATTTAGCGAACATTGGAGCAGCTTGCTGCAAGTGAACTCGGTAATCCATCGAAGGAACCATTCGTCAAAAAGACGATGAGCCCATGCGCTTCATCGCTGACACACATTTTAAGCGTTTCGAGGAGTGATTGATTATCAGCAAAAGCCTTCGCCTCGCCTAGCGCATTCGCCATCCTAACTGTATCCAGTCGTTCCTCTGGACGCATACGATCTGCCCGATATACCGCTCCAAAATAGACGCGGTCGGCGCCCGAGAGTGCCGTCTGGAATTCAGTTTGGAAGCGTGCGCTTGCAGCTGTATTACTACGTGGCTCAAAGCAAACCGTCATCTTACGATCTGGGTAGGCGGCACGAAGTGCCTCGATCGCACCTGCGACCGCAGTGGGATGATGCGCAAAGTCTTCGACAATCGTCCAACTATCATCCGAATGAAGTACATCCTGGCGCCGGCGAACACCTTGGAAATCAGCTAAGACTGAAAGGTCAAAATCGAGCGGATTCTGCTGATCTTTAGCCAAAGCCGCAGAAAGCGCAGCCATGGCAGCATTACGCGCGTTGAAAAGACCATGCAAGGGCCATGCGACATGTGCCCAGAGCTCACCCTTCCAAACAAGCTCAAACTGGGCACCTTCAGGAGCGTCTTGAAAGTTTGTGATTTGGAGATCGTTATCCTCTCCCAAGCCCACACGTATCACTTGGGTCCACGGCGCCGGTAAGAGCGCGGCGATATTGGGATCGTCACCATTAACTAAGGCATAGCCCGAAGCGGGTATAACACGAAGGAAGTGACGAAAGGAGCGTTGCACATCTTCGAGATCTCGAAAGATGTCGGCGTGATCGAACTCAAGATTGTTGAGTATCGCGATCTGTGGGCGGTAGTGGATAAACTTGCTACGCTTATCGAAGAAGGCTGAGTCATACTCGTCACCTTCAATGACGAAAGCTTTGCCCTCTCCTAGTTTTGCGCCGCCAGGTAGATCGTGGGGCACGCCACCGATCAACCAGCCGGGCTTGGCACCTGAGCGTTCGAGCAGATAGGCGGTAATTGTCGAGGTCGTTGTCTTGCCATGAGTGCCCGTGATGACCACAGGGCAGCGCTTCGGCAGAACGTTATCGTGAAAAAGCTCAGGCAGGGATATAAAAGTAATCTCCGACTGCTCAAGCAGCCACTCGACTTCGGGATTACCACGGCTCATCGCGTTACCCACCACAACCTGGTCGGGCTTGAGCGCAGCAAGACGAGACGCCTCAAAGCCGTCGAGCACTTCGATGCCGGCATCAGCTAGCACATCGGACATCGGCGGATAGACAGCTGCATCGCAACCGAGCACCTCATGACCTTGTTCTTTAACAAGGAGTGCTGCATTACCCATGGCCGTGCCGCAGATACCCATGAAATAGATACGCATTATAGAATGAAGGGCTGCAACTTGTGAGATGCTACCAAATCTAGACGGCATGGAATATGTTCTAATTATATAATCTGCTCTTGTTACTAATCGATTTTGAGTAGCATAACTAGCCATAGCATTGTTTTTGATATCTTGTAAAGAATCAGCAGTTTTTGCTCCTACCGCTGCTTCT
>CALBPO010000337.1 GCA_937899295.1 uncultured Opitutia bacterium | reverse complement strand
ATATGTGATCGGCCTAGAAGGTAAAGATCGCCCAACTATCACGTTTGGTGAGCTTACTGAGATTGGTAAGGCTCGCATCGAGATTGAATCCACTATGGTCTTAGACGCGAAGAGCTATTACATCCTTTATCGCTTGAGGCAGATGAAGTCTGGCTGGCAAATTTACGATATTGTTGCGGAAAATGTCAGTATGAGCTCCAACTATCGCGGACAAATCGACGATCATTTTCGTAAGGGGAGTGCTGCCGATTTGATTGCTCGACTTAAAGATTTACTCGCTAAAGATGAAATTAATGAAGACACAAAAATGTAAACGACCCCTTGCTTGGACTTCCCTTATTGGGTTGCTGACCGTAACGACTCTGACCGCCCAAGTTGGTAATCTGACAGAAGACGAAGCATTCTTCGACGAAGAATTCGATGAGAGTGCGGGCGTGTATGACCCTTTTGAAAGTGTGAATCGCTTCACCTTTGAGTTTAACGATTTCGTTTTTTCGAATGCCCTCCAGCCACTGGTAGATGCTTACACGGCGATCACACCTGATACAGTGGAGGAGGGCGCTAGTAATTTCTTTCACAACCTTCGTTACCCGGTAAGGCTTGCGTCTAACCTCCTACAATGCCGTTTCAAGGGCGCTTGGGTCGAGACTGGCCGCTTCGCGATCAATAGTACTGTCGGTATTGTGGGCATTCTGACACCTGCGGATGATTACGAGAGCTTTGCTCCCATCGAGTCTGAAGATGTCGGCCAAGTTTTTGGTGCGTGGGGTATTGGCGAAGGACCTTACCTAGTGTTGCCTTTCTTAGGGCCATCTAATCTACGAGACCTAGCTGGCTTTTTTGGCGACCGCTCGATTAATCCGCTCAAAGAGCCTTTCAGTATGATCGACGATTGGAAATGGGAATGGCAACTCGCTACATCTGGCACTGATTACATTGCACGTAGCCCTCAGATCATTGAGCGTTACAATAAACTCAAGGGCAGTTCGATTGATCCGTATAGCTCGTTAAAAAATGGCTACACACAGTATCGTCGTGGTGCAGTGTCAGAGTAGCTAGCTCCATTTGAGGGTGGGTGCAGTCACCGTACGACCTTTTGTAGCTTTACGCTAATGACTCTTCATTGCCACCCACTTCGTTTTCAAGGCTGTTGAGGTCTTTCGAAGTCAGTAGGTCAATCAGCTTTTTCATTGCAGGTGTGAGGGCACGACCTTTGCGATGAATGAGCGCCAGAGGCCGTTTGTAAGTCGTGTTCTTGAACTTGATCACCTTGAGCAGCCCTTGTGCTTCTTCGCGCGTCACGGTGGTTTGTGGTAGAATTGCGATACCCGCGTTGATCTCGACAGCGCGTTTCACCGTTTCGACATTATCAAATTCCATAACGGGCTCCATCTCGATGCCTTCGTCTTTAAAAATCTGGTCAGTCGCCTTGCGTGTCGGAATGTCGGGCTCAAAACCTATAAACTTTTGATCGGCGATTTCTTGCAATGTGATGTTGTTCTTCCCCGCCAATGGATGCTCGGGGCTGACTACAAGTATGAGTATATCGTCGTGGAAAGGGAGCACTTCCAGCTGTTTGTGATGTTGTGGGTAAGCGATGAGACCGAGATCAATCGAATTGGTCAAAATGTCTTCGTAAACGTTGTTTGCGCGACGGTATTCGACGCGAATGTTGACTTCTGGATATTTCGACAAAAAGGCTTTCACGTAAGGTGGCAACTCATGGAGACCAATACTATAAACAGTTGAGATGTGGATCGTGCCGCTGATTACCTTCTTCATCTCTTGAAGCTCACTATTCAGCTTTTCATAGATGTAGAGGATTTCTTTGGCAGATTCGTAGAGTTTTTGTCCTTCACGTGTGAGTCGAAATTGCTTTTGGCTGCGATCTACGATTAAGATGCTGAAATGCTTCTCCATCGCTCGCAATTGTTGGCTTACCGCAGATTGTGTGATACCATTAAGCTTGGCTGCGCGTGAGAAGCTCTCGCTTTCAACCAAGTCAGAGAATATTTTAAAATTTTCTACGTGCATGATTATCTTACATAAACATACTTAATGGACATTCAATGTCAATTTAAGTAAAACTAATGCTGGCTTACGTATTAGAATTATTTCTGAGTTTCTAATG
>CALBPO010000336.1 GCA_937899295.1 uncultured Opitutia bacterium | reverse complement strand
TGAATTACCGTTATCTTGGCCAAACAGGGCTACCTCTGAGTGAACTTTCTTTAGGATCCTGGCGCACCTTCGGAGAGTCGATCTCTGAAGAGACTGCCGATGAGCTAATGACCCTCGCCTACGAATCGGGCATCAACTTTTTTGATAATGCCGAAGTTTATGCCGCGGGCAAATCAGAACTGGTGATGGGGCGCATCCTCAAAGCCAAAGGTTGGCGGCGCGATACTTGGTGTGTTTCGAGTAAGGTATTTTGGGGAGGCGATGAGCCCACTCGTAAAGGACTCTTCCGCAAGCATGTGATCGAGGCCTGCCATCAAGCGCTTGAACGCTTGCAGGTGGACTATCTTGATTTGTATTTTTGTCACCGCCCCGACCTCAATACGCCAATTGTGGAAACGGTTGCTGCGATGACAGATCTGGTGCGGCAGGGGAAGATCCTCTATTGGGGCACTAGCGAATGGACTGCGCGCGACATCGCACTCGCACATGCCGCCGCGGCGCGTGATAATCTCGTCGCACCAGTTATGGAGCAGCCGCAATACAACCTGTTTACGCGTGAATGTTTTGAGGTAGATTATTCACGCCTCTACAAAGAAGTCGGCCTCGGCACTACAGTGTGGTCGCCGCTGTCACGCGGAGAATTGGTGGGTCATTATTTGGAAGAGAAGGGCGGCAAGTTCGTGGTCTCCAAGCAGGGAAACGCATGGCTCAAGGAGGCAGGTCTACCCCCAGGTTACGAAGCTCGCGTGAAACAAGTGGCAGCCTTCGCATGTATAGCGCGTGAGCTAGAGATCACTCCCGCACGCTTAGCACTCGCATGGGTATTGAAGAATTCGAACGTGACGACGGCAATATTGGGAGCCTCTAATACGAACCATTTAAAGGAAAACCTCAAAGCTATCGGCGATGTTTCTTTGCTCACAAATGCAGTTATGGGGCAGATCGAATCCATCTTCCAGACGAGCCCCGTGCCCGAGGAAACTTTTCGTTAAACGTCATTTAGGCAGACTCACTTCCACGCGCTCAAGTCGGGAATGCTTATGCGCAAGCCCTGCCTGCTGGCTTTTAAACTTAAAGATTCCCTCTAGATCACAGCGCTTGTAACTTTCTCGGATAAATAATGAGTTCTAAAAAAATCTTTAAGCGGCGCTCTTTCCTTAAAAAGGGTGCGGCTCTTTGCGTGACTGCCTCAGTGGCCCCCATGATTTTGCGAGCCGAGACCCTTGGCCTGAATGGTCGTGTTGGCCCGAACAGTCGCATTAATCTAGCATACGTGGGCATTGGCATGCAGATCGGGGCGCACTTTGGCATTGCCAGTCGCCAAGATGTGCAAGCCCTGTGGGTCTGCGACGTGAAGCCCGAAGCTAGGGCATACGGCTTGGGTGAGATGAAAAAAAGGGGCGGCGATTGCAAGGCGACGCCGTATCACGAGGACATCGTGAATGACCCCTCAGTGGACGCCGTAGTGGTCTGCACCCCAGATCATTGGCACGCTGCGATCTCGATTGCCGCGATGCGCGCGGGACAGGATGTCTATGTCGAAAAGCCAATGACGCTGACGATCGAAGAGGGCAAAGCTATGGTGACTGCCTGTGAGCGCTATGGTCGTATTCTTCAAGTGGGCTCGATGCAGCGATCCAACAGTGCCTTTCGTAAGGCAGCCGAATTGGTGCGCAATGGTTACATTGGGAAAGTCAAAGAGGTGCTGGTGAGGCTTGGCGGGTTCCCACAACCAGAGCTCCGAGGAGAGGAACCGATCCCTGAGGGCTTCGATTATGATCGTTGGCTTGGCCCTGCCCCATATGAGCCGTATTCTTTAAAGCGAGTGGAAGGTAACTATGGCGGTGGTTGGCGCTGTTATTGGGAGTATGGCTCCCGTAAAAATGGTGACTGGGGCGCCCATCACTACGATAT
>CALBPO010000335.1 GCA_937899295.1 uncultured Opitutia bacterium | reverse complement strand
GTTGAGTTCAATGACGAGTTTATGGAAGCCATCGCCTACTATGCCTACGAAGCATCCGCTGATCTGGCACAGGAGCAGGGCACCTACAGCAGCTATCAAGGCTCCAAGTGGGATCGCGGCCTCATGCCGCAAGACACCCTCGACATCTTGGCCGAAGAACGTGGCGGGGAAGTCGATGTGCCCCGCGCCGGTAAGATGGACTGGAAGCCACTCCGCGAAAAGATTGCTAAAAATGGCATGCGCAATTCCAACGTGCTCGCCATTGCGCCGACCGCCACCATCTCGAATATCATGGGCACCACGCCTTGCATCGAGCCTACCTACAAGAATCTTTTCGTGAAGAGCAACTTGTCCGGCGACTTCATCGTGCTTAACGGTGAGCTCGTTCGTGACCTTAAGAAACGTGGCCTCTGGACAGAAGAGATGCTCGACCAAGTTAAATACTTTGACGGCGAGTTAGATTCCATCGAAGGCGTCCCTCAGGATCTCCGCGACAAATATACCACTGCCTTTGGTATCGATTATAAATACTTCATCGACGCCGCAGCTCGTCGCCAGAAGTGGATTGACCAATCACAATCAGTCAACCTCTTCCTCCCTGAGGCCGACATTAAGACCTTATCTCACATGTATCGGGACGCCTGGCGCAAGGGTCTCAAGACGACTTACTATTTACGTACTCTAGGTGCCTCCAATATTGAGAAAGCCACCACCAGCGTGAAGAAAGAGGTGAGGGGACTCGCCGGCCAAGCCGAAGGCGCAGATCAGACGAAAAAAGAGTTTAGCGCGGACGAGAAAAAAGCCTGTTCGATCGAAGCCATGATGAATGGCGAAGAATGCGAAGCATGTCAGTAGCAAGAATTTCAGGTTTGAGTTAGGCATTACTAATATTTAAAGTGAAGGACCAGTCGCTCCTCTAAAGAGTAGCAATTTTTGTGGTAGAAGTACTGCTAGCCTCTAACTTGTGTCAGATGTGGTTTGCTCTCAGCTCACTGGAGATTTATCTTAAATATTGGCTACTTGCGTCAGTGCCTTAGGAGAATCTTGTGGAGGTTTGTGCTTTGCATTTGGGCAACACGGCTGGGACCTTTGAACTTAGGATAGCCAACCAATCTTCTAGTCGGACTGAGAAAAACTCATAATAACGGAAATCCTATCGCACAGGCGCGGATTGCTTTTTCATGCCTTCAAAGACACAATATTGGCGGGAATTTGCTTATATTGGCTCTTAAAAGAGATATTTATTAAACCTAGTCAAAAATAGCTCTAAAATCGAAAATTAATATTTCACATTAAGTCTGGCACGACCCCATAGATGAAATTATACAGCATATTATTTATATATTTGTATAACAATAGTTTATGTATCCTTCGTGGGTTACTACAATATGCTAATTAATCACTTGAAGGGCAGTAAGTATAGTTATCCTTTATTACAACCGCTTAATCTGTGCCAACAATGCACTTTTATGAAAAAAGTGTAATTTTTCCTTTCCAAACGTAACATTACGGCTATATTCCGCTTTCCAGTGGAGCGTATATATATGCAACTTGGTAATAGACAGAGCACGGTAGCTCTGTCTTCTCTCAGCTCCACCGCTTTAGGCTCCTTCGGGAGCCGTTTTGTTTTCCCGGCAGTGCTTTCGGCCCCTCAGGTTGATGGCAAGATGCTGTCGGTTAACCCCAACAAAGTAGATAAATGGAAAAAATAACCTCACAACTTACTGATGTGATTAAAGGCATATCCGAACTCGGAATAGGCCTGATTGCACTCGGTATCATTGCTGAAATTGTCTTCGGCCAAGGTGCTATTTTTGGCGCCAGTGTAGTCGACAACCTATCTGGAATCGTGGCCGCCATCGGCGGTGAAAACGGTTTCATTGGCTTAGTTGCCATTATCCTTATCTTCGCTCTGCTACGCAAACGCGCTTAGTAGAACCCTGAAAACAAAACAAACCAAACCATAACCAACTACTACCATGGAAGAAATATCCAACAAACTAAAGACCCTGATCGGAAATCTCTCAGAAATCCTCGTTGCCGCAATCGGCTTGCTCGTTGTCGTGCAGGTCGTCTTCGGCACTGCGGGAAATCTTGATGTTATTAGCAACCTGAAGGGTCTAGTTGACAGCTTCATCGGCAGTGGCGCGAGCCTTGCAAGCCTGGTGACTCTCGTCCTGATCATGGGCGTGCTTTCCAGACGTTAAAGTAAAGTTAATTGCTTTATATTTTAGCACTAGGGAGTCCCTTCGGGGACTCCCTTTTTTTGAATCAAACATAGTCTTCTTCACCCTAGATAGGAGGCTAAGGTTTAACCCCGTCGCCGCTTAAAGTGCTGGCAGTCGGCTTGCTTGGCTTTGGGGTATCCAGCATCGGCGTCCATCGGTTAACTCAATCTGCATCCACGCACCTCGCTCCTCGATTAATTTGAATTCAAGCCCGTCGTGAAGAGCTTGTACGAATGCAGGTGCATAGGCGTAGGCGGGACCTTTGCGTGCTTCAACGGAATCGGTAATTATGACACCTTCAATGCAACTGCTACTCAACCGCATGCCTAAGATGACAGCACTTAGGGTCAAGGCGATCGCGGAGGCATAGCTAAGTAAGCGCCAGCGCCGCAATTCGTAACGTGTGCACAAGAGCATCATGCCCCAAAAACAAAAGCTCATTACGATTGTGACGACGCGCAGCCAGGAGCTTGGTGTGCGTTTTAAAATGGATCTGCCTTCTGAGACCTTATTAAGCGTCAGCGCTCGAGCGACAGTCAAATTGTCGAGGAGGGCTTCATCAAATGGACGGATGCGCGCTGCGTTGCGATAGGCGGTAATTGCGCGCCCCAATTTATTAGCTTGGAACCACGCATTACCCGCATTGTAGAAGGCACTGGCCGCATCATCGCTCGTCTGTGCGACCGCTTCAAATAATAGAGCTGATTTTGTGTAGAAGGCGCTGGCTTGACGACTGCCGACGGGCGTTGCGAGCGCACTGGCGAAGGCGCTTTCCGCTTCGCTCCATGAGGCGGCAACAGTTTCATTGGGCAAGAGAGTCAAAAGTATCATTAGGGTGAGCGCCGTTTTGGCAAAGGCCACTCGCACTCGACGAGCGGTCGCGTTGAGCTCGCTTATTTCGGTGGCTTCCTCGTTCTGTGAAAACACTGTCTTGTCTTTAGAGATGTGGATGGCTTCAATTTTAGCTATAATTTGTGAGTCAACGTTTGCTTCTTCAAGAGCGGCGCGAGTATCGCTGGCCGTCCATGCACCGCCTTTGGCATCAAAATAGGCGGCGAGGAAATTGAGAAAAGCCTGCCACTTTGGCTCAGTACCTTCAGGCAGTTTTTTGAACTGAGCATAGGCCCGAGCGCGTTTCTTGTAGATAGGATCTAGGGCTTGCTGACGCCACTCTTTAGCGAGGGGTCGGAGTGAGAAAAAAGCCATTGGGCCAGTTGCGAGGAAAAGCCAAAAGTAGTCATTTAAGAGTGAATGAATCGTATGAAGGAGTGAGTTTATCATGCTTCTATCTCTATTATACCAAATGCCTTCATTAAAATCAACTAGGGGAACTTGAGCCCCTTCAAAGTTATTCAATGCAATATAGTTGATGCCATCTCTGGAAGAAATCTTTAATGCTTGGGGATCTGTTTCTTTCCAAACATAGCGACCTGTGTCAGGGTCAAATACCTGAAAGCGTAGCGCAGGGAATGCGTTTAAACGCGATGAGAGTGTTCTAAGCCGAGTTTTAAAATGAGTGCCGCGCTCGTGCCAGAGTCGCCCAATTTCGGAATCGACTAAGAAGTGTGCACGAAGGCTTGGCTGTAGATTGAGAGGCGGCAAATCCAACATTCCGTGAGGAGAATCGCTGGTAACTTCGATCCTCACTTCTAGGATTTGCCCGAGTTCAATGGCCTCGTTGGATAGGCTGAGCTCGAACCGAACGGGCTCGAAGAGTCCACTAAAGAGCGCGCTTTGCTCTTCTTTGGGTAGTTCTAATACGGATATTTCAATTGGCTTGCTTGTGGTGTAGTGACGTTCATATTTTTCGAAAGTATCGACTTCTTCGAATAGGCCGTTATTAAAGTGTGCGGCATAACGAGCGAAGTCGCCCGAAGCTTGATCGACGATAGAGCATTCTAGCGATAGGTCATCAAGAGTATAGATTCCAGCTTCTAGGAATCTTACATAGATCGGCAACTGGACAGTACCTAGCTCCTTTGGTTGCTCTGGGTTGATTTGACGTCTCGCAATGACACGGCGTCCACCGATAGGGAGCCCCATTTGTGATTTCTCTTCTTCAGTGCTGCGTGGAATGACGATTTGTATGTCGTCATGACTAAAGAAATTAGGATTTATTCGCAAGGATCGCAGCGCTGAGGCTGGGAGATCACTCGTCCACTCTAGGTCGATTCGGACTGCTTGTCCAACGTAGAGATCACTGAGACTATCAACAGTAAATCTGAGCTGCATACGGTCGGATTTTACTCGTTCGCTAACTGTGAGTTCAGTTGCTGCGGTTGTGAGCGTTTCCCTGTCACTTTTGAATTCTAGTGCGGGGAGCTCGATCGCACCTGCGCGCATTGGGCGGAATTGTATGATTGCTGTGTGCTCGCTGCCGGAGTCCTTAGAGGCCTTCTCGACGTGAATACCAATGATGCGGCAATCATCGGCTTGATTGGGCTTGGTGGCGTAAGGATTTACGACAGCGTGGTGAACGAACGATACAAATTTATTTTATTGATCTTTGGTTTGGCTATTGCGACTGCCGTTTTTTTCATTGCCAAAGTCCGAGGTCGTCAGTCGGACGATACTCCTTTTATTGACAAAGCCGGAGGAATGTCGGTAGGTCCCTTTATCGGTATTTTCATAAGCGGCGCAATCTTAATGGGAATATGCTATTTCAATGGGCCCACCAGGGAACTTGTCGTTCGCTATATTTTGGTTTTTTCCGCTGGCTTTG
>CALBPO010000334.1 GCA_937899295.1 uncultured Opitutia bacterium | reverse complement strand
GTAGGCTTTGTGCCAAGCGAGTAAATCGCTTGATTCAAGCCTAAGAAAACTAGGATATATGACAAGCTGGACGAGCCATAGCACGACACACATACCAAAATCGACGAGGCTGTGAAGTTCAGGTATAGCTATCATCTAAATGGATGGAGGCGAGTCTGCGTGAGTCTTGCCAGGCTAGTGACGTGTCACTCTTTATTAGATTTTGCCCTTCTTATGCAATAATTCAACGATCTGAATTGCGTTGAGCGCAGCACCTTTCCAAAGCTGGTCACCGGTCACCCAAAGAGCGAGGCCATTTTCAAATACAGAGTCCTTACGGATTCGGCCGACCCCACAAGGCACGACTTCTGAGTAATTGAGTGGCATAGGATATTCCGCATTTTCGGGATTATCGACGAGTTCAGAGCCTTGAAAATGACGCACTGCTTCGCGGGCAGCTTCCACCGTGACTGGCTTTTCAAATTCAGCGCTAATTGAAATGGAGTGTGCGCGGAAGACGGGCACGCGGACGTAAGTGCAAGTGACCCGGAGATCATCGATGCCCATAATCTTTCGGCCTTCATTAAGCATCTTCATTTCTTCCTTGGTGTAGCCGTCGTCAAGGAAGGCATCCACATGTGGTAGCAAATTGAATGCAATCTGGTGCGGATAGACCTCCTTCTTTATTTCGCCGTCCTCTGCCCAAGCGCGGGCCTGCTGCTCTAGTTCGACAATGCCCCCAGCACCACTGCCGGAAACAGCTTGGTAGGTGGACGCGATAAAAGACTTCAGCCCGAAGGCCTTGTGTAGGGGGTAGAGACCCATCAGGGAGATTGCAGTCGAGCAATTCGGGTTCGCTAGGATGCCCTTGTGGTCGTCGACTGCGTCGGGATTGATCTCAGGGATGACGAGGGGCACATCTGGATCTTGGCGGAAGACAGAGCTGTTATCGACCACTACGCAACCGCGCTTGACGGCTTCAGCAGCAAATAGCTTCGACTGATAGCCTCCTGCGCTAAAGATACAAACATCCAGACCTTCAAAACTCTCGGGCGTGGCTTCTTGGATCGTCCATGCCTTACTGCCGAAGGATTGCTCCTTTCCTGCCGAACGGGCCGACGCAAGGAGCCGGAGCTCCGCAATGGGGAACTCGCGCTCATGGAGGAGACGAATGATTTCTTGACCGACTGCACCAGTCGCTCCGAGGATGCCTACATTGTATGCCATATGATTTTATAAAGGAAAGTGCGCGTGTAAAACAAAGCTGCGCGGCCTTGTCAATCACGCCGACAGATCGCTTCTTGGTCGTCTCGATCGAAAAACAGGAGATGGCAGTACTCGAAAAGGGAGAAATATTCGCCGTTTTTACCATCTCCACCTCAAAAAATCCCTCCTCATGCCTCGCTGACTCCTACGGCACGCCGACTGGCCTACACGCGATTGCCGATAAGATCGGAGCCGGCGCGCCCGAGGGATCAGTCTTCAAAGGCCGAGTGCCCACAGGACAAGTTTACAGCCAAGTTTCTTCAGAAGATGGAGAGCGTAATTTGATAACCAGCCGGATCCCAC
>CALBPO010000333.1 GCA_937899295.1 uncultured Opitutia bacterium | reverse complement strand
AGTGTAGCCAGGTTCGCGTATTGCAAAAAACCACCAAAATATGATAGGGAACATTACGATCGCAATAATCAGTGAAAGGTAGCGCATGCCGTCGACTAAGGTGCCTCCGGTGCCTCGCACCACTTCCATTCCTGCTAAATAAAGTAGCCATGGCGTACCCATTGCAAAAAGGTTCCCAAAGAAGCTCTTAGCGCTAAATAGGCGGGTGCGCTCGTGTGGATCTTTTGACATTTCCATGCCGAGTGCCCCGTGAGGGATCTCAAACATCGTGCACGCTGTGAAGAAAATTAATAATGCAGTAAAAATGAACGCGAGTTGTCCCCACTCACCAATGCCTTCAGGTACCCACCACATACCAGCGAAGCTGATTAGAACTAAAAGACCACCGGCGAATATATATGGACGTCGCCGTCCCCATCGCGTGCGGGTGTTGTCCGAGAGATGTCCAATTATGGGGTCAGATACTGCATCCCAAAGCCGTGGGAAAATCAGTATCACACCGAGCCAGAACGCGCTCAGCCCTAAGCCGATATTACCAATTAAGCCCATCAGCTGCCCTGCAATGTTAAACAACGCAATTGGGATGATACCGCCACTGCCGTAGGCCAGCAGGCGTGGCCAGGAAATGCGATCCTGTAGAGCGACGGTGTATGGGGCTTGGGACATGGAAAATTTTTAGAGTTCTGAGCCGTTGGTTGCGATGAGATTACGATACCATTTGGCGGAGTCTTTTAAAGTGTGCTTATCCGTCTCCATATCAACATGAATGAGGTCGAAACCTTCGCGGAAGCCTTGCGCACATTCGAATTTGTTTATGAGCGTCAAGGCCTAGTAGCCGACCATGTCGATGCTTTCATCCATCGCGCGTTTGAGTTGCTTCAGGTAGGCAGTGTAAAAATAGATTTGCGGGTATGGCTTTAGGGGACTCAGCCGTAGACTAACTTATTCTTTAGGCTCGGTATTGCTATCCTCGATAGTCTCGATGAATTCGAGTTTGCCGATGCGAACAATGCCTTTTTTTTCCTTTTCTCGAATGAAGTCCGCATTTTCGAGGTTTTCACCAGAGTAAAGGCCTGCGGTTTTAGCTAAGGTGCCGAAGGCTTCTTCGGGCTCAGCACGGCCTGTCGGCAGGCTGAGTTGTAGCGTCCAAAGTGGGATTGGCATTTTTGCCCCTTCTGGGCGTTTGCGAATTTCATCAATTGAAATTGCCACCACATTTACAAAATAGCGGTCATACCGACTCGCTTCTTCTAGTTGCTGGCGCTTGAGGGAATAAACGTGCATCCCGAAGAGTCCAGTGGTTCCGATAATCTTGGCGTTCTCTTTCGCCTTATTTTCCGCTTCGTATTCATCCAAGACCGAGAGCGCGTCAAACGGATTGTCAAAATCATCAGAAAATTCTGTAAAGTAGTCATCTTCAGGTCCAGAATTAGTTTGGCCCCAATGAACTACGAGGATGCAGTCTGCCTCCATAGGATCATCCGCATTGGCGTAGTTTTTCTTGGTCAGTTCTTCTTTTAATGCGAAGGCCACTTCCTCGAATCGAATCATATCTTCGGGTTTTTCGTATTCATAGGGATAATATTTTCCTTTGCAGAAGGTATAACTTTCCTCTGTGAACTCTCCATCTGATTGGATAGGTCGAATGTAATTATCCCGAGTGGTGGCTTTGACGAGTATGTCGACCGCTGATAATTGAAAATTCGTAAAAAGCAGCATGAAAGAAAACAGACAAAGAGACTCTTTTGAGGAAAATACTTTCATTAGCTTACACTTTTAAAACAAGATTTAGAGTCATGTCTGGCAGATACGCAGACTTATCAAACCAAAATCTATACGATTTGGTTGATAATTCAATCCTCTCAAATCGCCTAAAACAATA
>CALBPO010000332.1 GCA_937899295.1 uncultured Opitutia bacterium | reverse complement strand
AGGCTGGCGATGGCTGTTCCAAGACAGTAGATTATCAAACGAAGTGGTGCACCACCCTGTTGTGGACCGGCAATTGTCGTGCATATTACCGTAATCGGGCGCCCAAGTAGCGTCGGACCATACGCGTAACGGGACATCAGATTTTGCATGTGCAGCAGTGGATTTGCCGCGCTCTGCACCATTCAGTGTGAGTGTTTAAGCACCCATTCACCATGCGCAGTGCGCAATGGTTGACGAAACGCTCGCCGATAGGGCTTCACTGAAATTTGGCGACTCATTTACAAGCACAGAGTCATTTCCTACTTGAGAAAAGACAATCTTTTGCTGTGATTAGCACATGAAAGCACCTCGAATCGAAGACTACTACCAATCTGCGGATCTGTTCTTCTTGAACAATCTACCCGTCGGCCTGACCTACGACGACGTTTCGCTCGCCACCCTCTACTCGGACGTGCTCCCCCGCCAAACTACTTTAGCGACTAGCCTCTCCGCCTCGCTAGAGCTGCAGATCCCCATCATTTCCTCGGATATGGACACCGTCACCGAGTCAAAGATGGCCATCCAAATGGCACTCAACGGCGGGCTCGGCCTCATCCATTACAACATGAGTGACGAGAAGCAGGTGCGCGAAGTCACTCGAGTGAAAAATCACATACACGGCTTCATCCAAGAGCCGATCAAAGTCGCGCCCGATCAAAAAATCGGCGAAGTGATGGAGCGCATCGCCGACCGTGGCTACGGCTTCAGCACCTTCCCCGTTGTCGATGCAGCGAACAAGCTTCTTGGTCTCCTACCTGGCCGCGTGGTTAAGGCGCGTTACGCCGAGCGCCTCGTATCCGAGGCTATGAGCCCGCGCGATCAAGTCTACACGCTGACCGAAAAAGAGATTACCAAGGATCCAATCAAAGTCGCCGACGAATTTTTTACCAACCACATGGGTATTCATAAACTGCTTGTGGTGGATGACGAAGATCGCCTTCGCGGACTCTTTACCTTATCCGACATTGAGCGTATCGATGCCGAGTCCCACCAGTCCGTCAAACCCGCGCGCGACAGCCACTTCCGCTTGATGTGTGGCGCAGCTATTTCCGCCCACCGCACTGCCGACGGCGAACTAGACCGTGACCGCATCCTCGGGCATGTCAGCAAACTGGTAGAAGAAGGCGTTGACGCCGTGGCCGTCTCTACCGCACACGGTTTTTCCAAAGGCGTGGGAGATGCCATCCGCATGCTTCGAAGCGAGTTCGCCGATCTTACCCTCATCGCCGGCAATGTCACCAGCGCCGAGGGCGTCGAATTCCTCGCTGATGCGGGCGCCAACACCATCAAAATTGGCCAAGGCCCTGGCTCGATCTGCACCACCCGCATCGTCGCAGGTGTTGGCATCCCGCAAATGACGGCACTCTACTGCGCCTCGCTTGCAGCAAAGAAGAGGGGTGTCGCAATCCTCGCCGATGGAGGCATCGCCAAATCTGGCGACATGGTTAAAGCCCTCACCCTCGCCGACGGCGTCATGTGTGGCAGCCTGCTAGCTGGTTGCAACGAAGCCCCGGGCCAAATCATTGAGATCAACGGCAAACTTTATAAGCAATACCGAGGCATGGGCAGCAGCGCAGCAATGAAAGATGGCTCTGCCGCACGCTATGGCCACGACCGCAAAGACGTCGCCACCAAAGCCGCCGCAGAAGGCATTGAAGCGCTCAAAGAATCCGTCGGATCTCTCAGCGGTGTGCTCCGCGAACTCGTCGGCGGCATCCAGTCCGGCATGGGCTACCTAGGCGCGGCTAACCTCGAACAGCTTCGCAAAAACGCTCGCTACATCCGCGTTAGCCCCGCCGGCCAAAAAGAGTCCGCCCCTCACGATGTCATCACAGTCAAAACTTCTGACGCTTCCGGCGAATCCACCAAATAATTTCGTAATTTATCATTAATGTTAACCGCCTTTCAAAGCCAACTAATCGCCGACACCGGCATCTCAACTGGAGATGAAGGTAAAGGCCGCGTCATCCTAGAAATCATCAACGAGCTTCGTGAGGCAACGGGGCGTGATGATGCTGTCGCAGCCGTGATGAAGGTTAATGGCGGTTCTAACTCGGGGCATACCGTAGCTGGGCTAAAGCTCAACCTTCTGCCCGGCGGCGTGGCCGACGAGAAAGTGCCCTACCTCCCCATCGGCGCAGGAGTTGTCGCGGACCCGCGCAAATTCCTATGGGAATCAGCTTATGCCGAGCTGCATGGGCACGTCGCGATCAAGCGCCTAGCGATCGACGAGCGTTGCCTCGTCTCTGACCTCTGCCACCGCTTGCTTGACCTCGCCTGGGAGGATTACCGCGTCAACATCCAGAAAGGCAAAGCCCGTGGTTCCACGGGTCGTGGCATCACCCCCGCCTACCTCGACGAAGTTGGGCAGTTTCAAATTTACTACGCCGACTTTCTCGGCTCGAAAAGCGACTTCGCCGAGAAAATGCAAGGCCGCATCACTCGCGCCCTTCGCGTAATCGAGCATGTCTGCCAAGTCGCACCTGAGCGCTGGCCGAACTTCTTCGAAACACTCACTGCTGCCGAAACACGCGCCAACGCTGAAGTCATCGATGCCGGCAAGGTCGACGCAATTGATTTCGATTTCGGACAATTCGCTGGCGATGCTCCATTCACGCTCAACCTTGAAAAACTAATTGAAACCTATTGGGCCGCAGGTCAGGTCCTCGCCCCGCAGATCGTCGACGTGCGCGAACTGGTACTCCGCGAGCAAGACAAGGGGAACTACATCATCGGCGAATTTGGGCAGGCCTACTGGCTGGATAAGCGCCATGGCTTTGCTCCCAATGTGACCGCCTCGCACACCTTCACGCCCGAATTCTTCCAGAGCGCCGGCATCCCCGCACAGCCCATCCACAACGTAGGTTGCTGCAAAGCCTACGATACCAAAGTCGGCACCCACGTCTTTATCTCCGAGATCGATCTCGACCACCCGCTCAGCGCCCTACTTCGTAAGATCGAATTTGGTGCAACGACTGGTCGCCAGCGTATGGTCGGCTGGTACGACGCCGTGGAAAAGGGCGATGCCCTACGCTACGGAGGCTATCAAGACCTCGTGCTTAACAAGCTAGACGCCCTCTCTCACTCTGGTGACTGGCAAGGCGAGCTCCAAATCTGCACAGCCTACGAAAACGAGAATGGCGAGACCCTCCACCACGTCCCGCGCAACAGCAAGCTTCACAAAACACTTAAGCCCGTATATAAAACAGTGCCCGGCTGGAGCGAAGACATTTCCGGCATGCGCCACTTCGCCGATCTTCCCGAAGCGGCCAAAGTTTACGTCGCATGGTTGCTTAAAGCACTGATCAATGTCGCCAACCACGGTGACCAGAATAAAGACAAGATCCCTAACCTCCGCTACATCGGGGTCGGCCCTGAGCCCAGCCAGATCATCAAAGATGTGCCCGCTGTCGAAGAGCTTTTGGAACTCGCAGTTTAAACATGCACGCAAAAATCATCGCAGCTTGTGAGGCTTTTTCCATGGGCGACTCCGCAGTCGCACTCGACTTTATCGCCGACGGCATCGAATGGCACATTGTGGGCGATCGTACGATCGACGGCAACGCAGCAGTTAAAGAGATGTGCGAAGACGCGGCCTCTCAGGGCAAAGCTAACTTTCAGAACGGCCGTGTAATTAAGGGCAAGAACCACATCGTGGTCGAAGGTGCCGATCTCGACACCGATATGCATTACTGCGACATCTACACCATCGAGCAGGAGCAGATCATGGAAATCACCTCCTACTGCTTGGCAGGCATTGAGTAAAATTATTCCCCCTGGAAGCTGAGCACGATACGGCGTTCGTGGCTGTGGTTACGGTGCTCCCAGAGGAAGACACCTTGCCAGCTTCCTAGGCAAAGGCGGCCATTGACGAAAGGAATCACCTCGGCCGTTCGGGTCAGTGCCATCTTAATGTGACTCGGCATATCATCCGCACCCTCGTAAGTGTGGGTGAAATGCGGGTCGTTTTCCGGGACTAGGCGATCGATGAAAGCTTCGAGGTCGCGACGTGCAGAAGGATCGGCGTTTTCCATTATTACAAGGCTGCAACTGGTGTGGCGGCAAAACACGGTAACGGTGCCTTCGTTCTGCCGCGATTCGGCTAAGGCCTCCTCGATCATAGAAGTGAACTCGGAAGTCGATTTACCAGGCGCGGTGACGACGATTTCTTTAGTGAAAACAGACATGTTGAGGGTATGAAAGTTAGAAGTCGCGAAAGTGGAAAGGATATTCACCAATCAAAACATTCCTACTTTCATACTTTCATCCCTTAGGGCAGCTAGTAAGCTAGGCTCCATGCTTCGGGAGTTATGCATCATACTATTGCTGACCGTGATAGGTATCGCCTATTCACTAGTCGGTGGACTATCGCCGCAGCCGGGGGCAGAGCCAGAGCTCCAAGCAGGCGAGATTTACTTGGCCGATGCTCAGACACTCAACGCGATTTGGGTCGATGCGAGGGCGCTTGAAGAATTCGAAGAAAGCCATCTCCCCGGTGCGCTCTTCTTCGATGAGAGTGACTGGGATACAGGACTATTAGAGCTAATGAATACTTGGCTCATACAGCCGCGGCCAATTGTCATTTATTGCGGGGCCGAGGCTTGCGACACGAGTAAACGGATTGCTGAGCGCTTACGTGAGTCTCTGCCCGACGCAGAGATCTATAGCTTGAAAGGAGGTAGCGTCGCATGGCAGGAATAAGACCAAGAATACGTTCAACGGCCTTTTCGGCCTATCTGATCCTAATCGGGCGACTCATCGTGTCGGCAACATTTATCCTGGCGGCGCTGCCCAAGATCCAAAACCCTACGGCTTTTACGACCTCTGTGGAGGGCTACCGTGTAGTCACTGGTGATCTTGCGGTGTGGGTAGCCTTAGCGCTGCCTTGGCTAGAGCTGGTGGCCGGTTTTGGCCTTTTAATTCCACAAATTAGGCGTGGCAGCGCCCTAGTCATCGCCCTGTTACTGATCGCATTCATCATCTTACACGCCAGCGCTTGGGCGCGCGGTCTAGACATCAGCTGCGGCTGCTTTAGCGCCCATGAATCCTATAAAACACCGGATTACCTCTGGCTGATTTTTAGAAATCTCGGTCTACTCACGGCCTGCGGCTGTGTGCTGATTCGTGATTGGCAGTATCCGCGGCAACGAAGCTTGAGAGAAGGTGCGAGCACTTCTTGATCTTAATCTACTTTTACCCAACTCTTAAACAATGCTTACGCGCCCAACACTTATCGCAGTGCTCTTTACTGCTTGTGCCTCATTTCTTAACGCGTCGACCTTGGTCTGGGATCAGACTGAGGTGCGCATCGAGATGGGGCCTGATGAAGAGGAGGCCCGTGCTTCTTTCAAGGTAACAAACGAGGGCGAAAAAGTCGTCCGCATTGCACGCGTGAAAAGCAACTGCGGTTGCACGAACACGATCCTCAATAAAAAGATTCTTCCGCCGGGCGAATCGGCCGAGATCGTCGCTATTTTTAGTAAAGGAAAGCGCCAAGGCTTGAATCGTAACCGGCTACAGGTCTACCTCGACAGTCAAACAGACGCGCTTGTAACGCTAAAGATGAACGTGCAGATCCCCGCTTTGATCGAGGCCCGCCCGCAGATCGTTTTCTGGAAGCCTGAAAGCTCGAAAAGCTCTCGCCCTGTGCACCTGCTAATGGATGAGCGCTATATCGACCAAATCTTGCAAATAGACTACGATCGCTCGCGGCTCATTGTGACACAAGAAAGCGACGATCCGAAAAATAATGGCGCCATCGTCTTAAAGGTGGAACCAAAGGACTTTAGTAAGCTCTACCGCGGCACGATCACTGTCTATGGAGGTGGTCCCGATGGCAGAAAAGCTGAGACGCGCGTGCACGCTTTTGTGCAACCGTAAGCCATAAAGACTATCTGTCACCGGCTACTGCGACTCATTTATAGGGTAGCGCCTGCTACTTTGACTCAAAGCCCATTCGCTTCCATCTCGGCTAAGCGTTCTGCCTCGCCGCTCCAGTCGTGGGGCAGCTTCTGCATAAGATTTGTATCGTAGCCGACGGCCTTCAGCTTTGATAGTAAGCGGTCATAATCAGCATCGCTCATTGTATCACTGCGCAGCATAATCCATGCATACTTGCGACTAGGATGCGCGATGATCGTTTCCGAATAGTCAGCATCAAGGTGCAATATAATGTAGTCAGAGGTGAAAGGCCAAATGAATTGCATGCGCCACTCCGCGTTACTGTCAACTTCCTCGTCAACCCAGCCAACAGGTGTGAGCGTTTTGATCTCAGCATCAACCCCACCATCGCGAAACTGATAAGTTGTCTGAATTTTTTTATCTGCATCGAGGCGATAGTGTTCAATCGCATTATGTGCATCTTTATCCACGATGATTGGTGTGTAGCCATGCACATACCAGCGCCCCATAAATCGATCGATGTTGACGTTTTCAGCAGTCGGTAATGGTGCGTCGTTTAAAGCGCACCCAGTCATTAAACTCATGATTGCGAAGCCGAGGGCCATTGCGGAAGTTTTGTAAAATAGTTTTTT
>CALBPO010000331.1 GCA_937899295.1 uncultured Opitutia bacterium | reverse complement strand
CGCGCTAATGAGAAGTGCTCCTGGGTAGCGGATCGAGAGATCCTGACGTGTTACCTCGTCCCAAAGTGTATCGAGCTTATTAAATACGGTAATGATCTTTTTATCTTTCGCGCCGAGATCCTTCAATACGCTCAGTGTTGTCTCTGCATGGGAATCAACTTCGGGACTGTTGATGTCTAATACATGTATCAAAAAGTTAGATACGATAGCCTCTTCCAATGTAGCTTTGAAAGCATCGACGAGTCGATGAGGGAGATTACGAACAAAGCCGACGGTGTCCGTGACGACGAGTGACTGTCCAGAGGGCAGGGGACAACGACGGGAAGTCGGGTCGAGCGTAGCAAAAAGTTTATCCTCAGCCAATATGTTAGAATTAGTCAGTTTGTTAAGCAGGGAGGATTTGCCTGCATTAGTGTAGCCTACGATGGCACAGGTCGGCACAGGCACAGTCATGCGTTTTTTCCGCTGCGTCTCACGGTGTTGTATGACACTCGCCAGTTCACGTTTCACACGTGTGATTTGAGTGCGCACCATCCGTTGGTCAAGCTCGAGCTGGGTCTCACCCGCATCACGCTGCATGGACCCGCCGCCTCGCTGGCGGCTAAGATGTGTCCACGCGCTTTTCAGGCGCGGTAGATTGTGTTCTAAGCGAGCCAACTCAACTTGAAGCACCGCTTCTTTAGTCTGAGCGCGGTCGCCAAAAATATCGAGGATCACTTCTTGTCGATCGATCACGAGAATTTTTTCCTCGGCGAGTTCCTCCCAATTTCGCTGCTGAGCGGGTGTCAGCTGGTTATCGAAAATAATCACGTCACAGTCGTGCGCCTTCGCTTCATTAACGAGTTCTTGGGCTTTGCCTGACCCGACGAGTAGTTTGGCCTGCGGCTTTCGGATCGAGACCATGCGCTCGTGCCGGATACCGAAGCCGAGAGTATCGACTAATTCGCGAAGCTCATCCAATAAGCTGCGGGTATTGCGAGTGGTATCGTCAGGGAGCGTTACGCCAATTAGCATAGCGCGCTCGACTACGGTAGGTCTTTCTTTAACGTCGTGCACAGTTTATATATTCCAAGAGCAAAGGGACGTAACTTACGCGTCTTTTAGTTTAAATCCACAACAAATCGGGATATATTAGAGCAGATAGCAATGCTCGGTTATGGACGCAATTGAGCTAACTGATTCTCGTAACCAACAGCATCTGCATACTCGTTTCCCAAGGGCACTGCTTGCGTCACAGCTCATTATTTTGATCCCTTCTGCTCCGGGACATTTTTTTAATCGTGAAGAGTCAAATCTCTAGTTCAGGACAATCCATTTTTGGTTCGCCAGTTTGGTATTATTCGCTTGCATCTATGTATGCTTAAAGCATCCGAGTTATTTGAATTCCCTGAGTCTTTGCCCTTTAGCGAGATTTTCCGTCCTGAACTAGCACCATGGGAGTGGCTGCCGCTAATCAAAAAGGCTTTAGGAGAATTTGTTTATACAGAGTCTCAAACGGAGAAACCCTGCGGGCTTCATGTAGAAGGCGATGTTTATATTCACCCGAATGTTAAATTACCGCCATTTGGCTTGATACAAGGGCCTACCTATATTGGCGAAGGCTGTGAGTTACGCCCTGGAATTTTCATACGTGGCAATGTGATCGCAGGACAAGGCTGCGTGCTAGGGAACTCTTGCGAATTTAAGAACAGCTTACTACTAGACGGCGTTCAAGTGCCGCATTTTAGTTATGTGGGTGACAGCATCCTGGGCAACGGTGCTCACCTCGGAGCAGGTGTGATCTGTTCAAATCTGCGCCTTGATCAAGCTGATGTGCCTGTGGCTTTACAGGATGGCACAATGTATACCACAAAACTTAGAAAACTCGGCGCCTTAGTCGGTGATCAAGCCGAGGTCGGCTGCAATGCCGTGCTTAATCCAGGATCTATCCTCGGCAAGCGTGCACTCGTCATGCCAACGATTGCCATTCGAGGAACAGTTGCAGAAAACTCCATTGCCTATCAAAAAGAGCCGATCCTGAGCGCGCCTCGCATGGACTAGCCATGGATTATATGCCTTTTTGCGATTGCAACTAGCCAAGGGTCAGAAAATCGACTCAATCTCGAATTGACTGTTCGTATATGGTGATATTGCCGAGGTCTTAATGCGCCTGCGTCAGTTAGTGTTTTCATTGTAGAAATAGACGGCTTGGAGTAGAGATTTAGCTAGCAACACGCGCATGGCATTGTATCTGTATTAGCTGTGAGTGTTTCAAAACAGAAAAAAGTAGCTAGAGAACTTCTACAGTCCGCACAGAAGGTTTATCATTACCGTAGGGATTTAACCTCGGAAGGGCGCTTGGCCGAACTGAACAAGGCTGTTGGTGAAGTCGACGGGCTAATCCGTGATAAAACGACTAAAGAGGCACCACTTGTGGCGGCCATAGATCGGCTAGATGCCTTATTGTGCAGGATAGGCGGCAAAATTTACCCAAAGACCTTTTGGAATGATAATCTCGAGGTCGCGCTGGTAGCGGCGATTATAGTCATAGGCATTCGCACCTTCTTTTTTCAGCCCTTCATTATTCCCACTAACTCCGTGTTTCCTACTTACAGCGGCATGAAAACTGTCGTCTATGAGGACAAAAACGATGCGCCGTCCGTCGTCATGCGCACTTTCCGCTTCCTAACACTGGGAGCGAAACATAAGTCTTTAATCGCGAAAAGTGATGGCACAGTACAATTACCTATGGAGCAAACTCCTAATGGAACCCGACTTTATGTTAGACAAGTTAAAGGCAAGAAATGGTTCGTCTTTCCCACAGTTTTAGCAGAATACACTCTACTAGTCGGCGGTGTGCCACACACGATTCGCGTGCCTGTGGATTTTGACATGCAAAGCGCATTGTTTGAAAGCTTTCCAGACGCAGACCCTCGATTAATTCGAGTCGCTGGCGGCACAGGATATGCACTTGATTTTGACCATCAAGTGTCTGCCGGCGAAGCGGTCCTGCGCTTCGATATTACTCTTGGCGATGCTTTGTTCGTGGATCGTATTAGTTACCATTTTAAGCGGCCAGAGGCGGGCGATCCATTCGTATTCCGTACTGGTGAAATACCCGGAATCGAAGGAGGTGCTGGAAACATCGTCGATAAGTATTATATTAAAAGAATAGGTGGTGTCGGTGGCGAAAAGCTGGAGATCAAAAACGGCGCTTTACTTGCTAATGGAAAACCAAGATCCGAAGTTGAGGCTTTTGGTAGGAATGAGCGAAAAGAAGGTGAATATAAGGGCTACGTCTATCCAACACAGAACGATCCCAGTAATCCGCCACAATTATTAACCGCGCCAGGTGTCACTGCAGATCTACCAGATGGCACATTCGTCGCCTTAGGTGATAATTCTGCAAATAGTCTAGATAGTCGTTACTGGGGATTCGTGCCCGAAAAGTCTGTAATCGGTAAAGCGATTTTCATCTACTATCCATTCACAAAGCGTTGGGGAATGGCAGAGTGATAGTCAAACGATCTGGAATCTCCAAGCGAACGAAGTACAGATTATAATATACGCACAATATATATTATGTCTAATTTATACTTGGTAAACGAGATACTGCTTCCCTTCTAAGTATGCTTAGAAGTCTATGACATGAGTCAGCTTCCACTCTATAATTGGTTAAATAATCGTGCAGCAGGCGTCATGCTACACGTAAGCTCACTTCCATCCGATACAGGTATAGGAAATCTTGGTGCTGGCGCATACCGCTACATAGATTTCCTCAATGCTTCTGGTGTGTCTATATGGCAGATTTGCCCATTAGGTCCAACTGGATATGGCGATTCTCCCTACCAGTGTTTTTCAGCCTTTGCCGGGAATCCTTATTTCATCGATTTACAGCCACTACTAAAAGAAGGCTTAATCTCAGAGGAGGAATATAGTGGCCTCTCAGAACTACCTCGTGACCATGTTGATTATGGAGCCCTCTACCATGCGATTTGGCCAATTCTTCGTTTGGCCTACGATCGCTTCAAATCTTCAAAAAAGAAACAATTTCTCGATTATGGCACCGTCGCTAAGTTTCGAAAAAATCAAGGACATTGGTTAGAAGACTATGTCCTATTTATTAGTCTCAAAGAGAGTTTCGGCGGTGAATGCTGGTTAGAATGGCCTTCTGAGTATCGTGATGCGCGCCTAGCTA
>CALBPO010000330.1 GCA_937899295.1 uncultured Opitutia bacterium | reverse complement strand
GTCGTCGCTCCGCACTCCATTTTGATCACCGAGGTCTGCGGCCGAATCTCTAAAACTGGCGTTCCGCCCAAGCCTGCGCCCCAAAGCAAAAAAGTAAATCCAGTCCTACGAGACCTGCAGGTAATTCTAGATAATGAGCACGGCTCCTCACCTCTAGAGCGTTACCACGATGCTCAACAGAAAAAGGAAGAATCCAACAGTCTCTTTAGCCTAGGCTACATCGACCTAGCTGAACGTGCGCAGGTCGACTCTCTCTACTGGGCGATCTGCCAACAACTCTGTGACCAAGCTAAGAACGGCGTCTACACTCCTGAAGAACTGGAAAACCTGCCACAGACGATGGCGGAACAATACGTCTGCAACTTTTCTATTTTTCAATCGTTGATCGACCATTGGGCTTGCAAGCAGCTCTTCCCGATCGCACCACTGCAACGCCTCGACGAGTCTCCCGATGTGGATGCTACACTCGTTGATATCACCTGCGACAGCGAGGGTAAAGTATCCAGCTTTACCGACGTAGAAGATATCCGACACACCATCCGTTTGCACGAGTTGAAGTCTAAAGAGCCTTACTACCTTGGCGTATTTTTGGTCGGTGCGTATCAGG
Organism: uncultured Opitutia bacterium; assembly: GCA_937899295.1. Classification (GTDB taxonomy): domain Bacteria; phylum Verrucomicrobiota; class Verrucomicrobiia; order Opitutales; family Coraliomargaritaceae; genus Thalassobacterium. Next base: position 914 of record CALBPO010000330.1, on the reverse strand, counting down.
ATATAATGGGCGATTTGCACAACTTGTTTGGTCGTGTGAACGAAGTCCACGTCTTCCTTGAAGACGACGAAGAGGATGGCTTTTACATCGAAGATAGTATAAAGGGCTTCACCGTGAATGACGTTATCGGTTTCACTCAATACGATGGCCACATACTCACCCGCCGCATGAAAAAGCTTATAGACCGTGCCACTAAAGACGACCAGATCAAGCCTCGTGAAGGCACTCGCATGCTTGACGAATACGCCAAACTGCTCCGCGGCCACACCTATTTAGTCCAGTAAGCTTTGGCTAGAGTCCTGCCTTAGGGCGGCCACTATTGCTGGGCTATGGCTCTGATTGGACTGCATGAATGTTTAGATCAACTTCGCTTCGCTTCCTTGATAAGATCAGGTCAAAAAGGCATAGCGCGATCCGCTTGCAAGGCTTCGATCATTCGGTCAACTTCTCATTCGATGCCCGACACTCCACACAAGATAAATTGGCAAAAAGCAGCGCTTACCCTCCAACAAGGCTTAGAAAAAGATGTCATCGAGCCTTCAGTTTTGGAGCACCTACATCGGGCCGAGCATGTCCTAGTTGCTTGCTCGGGTGGGGCAGACTCGGTCTTTCTTCTCTGCTTGCTCGTGGCACGCGCTCAAGAAATCGGCCTTCAGCTTCATGTCGCACACTATAATCATCGCTGGCGCAGTGAAGCGTCCGATGCGGACGCTTCCTTTGTTGAATCGCTAGCAGCTTCATTCAATCTTCCATTTTTAAGCGATACACGCTCTGAAAAAGAGGCCGCATTTACAGAGACCACCGCGCGAAAGTTGCGGCTCGATTTTTTGCGAAAAGCCGCCCATCTGCAGCATCGCGATTCTCTTATATTTGGCCACCAGCTTGACGACGGCATGGAGACGCCGCTCTGGCGT
>CALBPO010000329.1 GCA_937899295.1 uncultured Opitutia bacterium | reverse complement strand
CGTCGGCTGCCTTTGCGGCCGGGCTCGCGATCCGCTTAAACATCGACCCGCCGCCAATTGCCCGCCCCTCCCGAGGTGGCGTCTGCAGCTGAGCGTAGTCGTGATTTGCTAGGGTGAGCTTCGTGAACTCGTCAAAGAGATTACCATCTTTTAGTGGGATTTTATGTGGGTCTAAGCCTAGATATGAGTAATGCATAACGAACATAGGGATCCCGTAATCGTGGTTTAGCAGTAGATCGATTGGACCATTTACACCTTCTACTGTTCGAGAGTTGTAGTAATCAGTATTCTTAGCGACCCAGCCGTCCCAATAAATTTCTGGATCAATGGCAAATGTGGGGGAGCCGGCGCCAAGAATGTAGCAGATCTCTGCTTCATTAAATCCAACGATAGGTAAATCACTGAAGCCGTGGTCAGGCGACCAATGCCAAATTAAGACTTGGTCTGGCGTTTGCGGGTTTTGTATAAATTTATCCCACTGTATTTCTTTCCAAAGTTTATCTGAAACTTTTCGTATATTGGATTCAGTGGTAGTGTCTTGGCTAAAATATTCACGCGCGAAGATCAGTCCCTCTGCAACGATGCCGCTCTCGACTAAGTCCGCACCATTATCGGTGCTTGAGAAAGGACGCACCTTTCCACTGGCGCCATCAATCCAGTGTGGGTATGCGCCATAGAAACGTTCCACTCGCTCATGTAAGAAATTAAGTAATATTTCGACGTGAGACGCACCTTCTACTCGAGAGATGAAACCACGTTCAATTCCGACTGCAATATTGAAGAAATACATGCCTGTGGACACCACTGACATGAGTTTTGGATGCCAGGATTTTTTTGCCTTTATACCCTCGCGCGGTAGATGGCTGCCTGGATAAGCATAATTGTAAAAGTAACGAAAGCCTGCCTCTTGAACTTCGGTCAAGAAGCCCTCACACTCAAATTCAGAGCTTGTTGCACTTGCGGTGGTAGACCATGCGCTAGTCAGTCCGTTTGTCGGATTAAAACATCGCACACGGTAGTAATAAGTGATGCCTGCCTCCCCGATATAGTCCGAGAATAAGTGCACTGTCGGTGTGATGTGCTCCAGTCGCGAAAAGGGACCGTTCTTTTTTTGTGAGCGCTCTACATCGTAGTGCAATCCTTCGCCCATATTAGGCCATATTAAGTCCACACGCAACATGCGCGGTAAGGCTTCAAGTTCTATATTTTTTTTAACCGATGGCTTAGCATAGCTACGGTTGATACACGGAGGTAGTAGCAGAAAAACCAGTAATAAAAACGAAAGTTTACGCACAACAGGCATTAGGATAAGTTTGGCAGAGTGTTAGTAGAGAGAGGGAGCCAGGTAGGAATTTAAATGCTATGTTATTTTGATAATTTGAATGCGCTAATTGG
>CALBPO010000328.1 GCA_937899295.1 uncultured Opitutia bacterium | reverse complement strand
TGATAAGGGGGGAACTTTTCGAGCCACTCACGTTTACCCCATAGCACACCAACGCCAGTAGATGCGAAGACTTTGTGGGCTGAAAAAACAAAGAAATCGCAGTCGATTTCAGCCATATCGACGGGCATGTGAGGCACGGATTGACAGCCGTCGAGCAATACGGGGATGTCGCGCGCATGGGCTTGGTCAATGATTTCTCTAACGGGATTTATTGTGCCGAGAGAATTGGAGATGTGCACGACGCTAACAAGTTTGGTCTTATCCGAAAGGAGCGCGGCATAGGCTTCCATGTCGAGATCGCCAGAATCGAGCACAGGAACGACTTTGAGAATCGCACCCGTTTTTTCAGCAGCAATTTGCCATGGCACAATATTCGCATGGTGCTCCATATGGGTAATCAGAATCTCATCGCCAGCGGAGAGTTGAGTTTCCACAAAACCATGCGCGATTAGATTGATCCCCTCAGTGGCACCGCGCACAAAGATAATTTCGTCTTGATCAGGTGCGCCAATAAACTTGGCAGTTTTGGCGCGAGCAGACTCATAGGCGTCTGTCGCTTGCTCGCTGAGATAGTGAACGCCGCGATGGATATTGGAATTCTCCATGCGGTAGTAGCGGTCGGTCGCTTCGATCACAGAAGCGGGCTTTTGAGACGTGGCCCCGTTATCCAAGAAGGTCAAAGGTTTACCCCGAACCTCGGTTGAGAGAATGGGAAAGTCGGCGCGAACTCGGGCAAAATCAAATGTGGAGGGTGTCTTCACTGAGACTACACTCGCTTACCACAACAAAATCTCAACCGAAAAGGTAAGTATAATGGCTGATTGCGTGAAATGCCCTTAGACCCACCTCGCCAGTATTGTGGAGTCGCAGCGACCAGTACGTGGTGCACGCGCGGTGCGCGTCCACCTATCTATCGTGGCCGCTCGACGAAGCCAGCCTTACGGTAAACCTTACCTAGCACTTTGTAGGCTCGTTTCTGGGCGGCATCCGCGCCCGATCGGAGCACGCCTTCCAAGTAGGACTTATCGTCAATCAAGTCTTTGTATTTCGCCTGCACAGGCTCGAACACGGAAATCACAGCATCAGCGACTTCCTTTTTTAAGGTTCCGTAACCCTCGCCCTTCAGTGAGGCTTCGATATCGGCGACAGTGCGTCCACTCATTATAGAGTAAATCTGGAGCAAATTAGAGACGCCTGGCTTGTCGTCACTCGCCACAATTTCACTGCTTGAGTCCGTCACCGCACTCATAATCTTTTTCTTCAAGACAGATGGTTCGTCGAGGATGTAAAGAGTCGAGCTTTGGTTCTCGTCGCTCTTCGACATCTTACGCTCGGGGTCTTGCAGCGCCATGACACGAGCCCCCTGCTTTGGAATAAAGGGCTTCGGAATCGTGAAGGTATCTGAATAGGTATGATTAAAACGCTGCGCTAGATCGCGGCATAACTCTAAGTGCTGGCGCTGATCGTTACCCACGGGCACGGCGTCGGCATTGTAGAGCAAAATATCAGCTGCCATGAGGACGGGATACATGAGCAGACCTGAATGTACGGAGGCTCCGGCACGAGCACCCTCATGAGTGAACTTAAGCTCGTTGCCCTCCCCTGCCTTAAAGCCTAGCTTAGCTGCTTTTTCCTTAAACTGGGTCATGCGCTGTAAATCTCCAATCGGCGTGATGCAACTGAGTAACCAAGCCAACTCGGTGTGACCGATGACGTGGGACTGCACAAAGATCTTAGAACGCTCTGGATCGAGCCCACAGGCGATGTATTGTGCGACGCAAGAAAGCGTATTTTTGCGCAGCTCGGCAGGTGAGTATTTCACCGTGATCGCGTGCATGTCGACGACACCGAAGTAGCACTCGTAATCATCGAGCATGGTCGCCCAATTCTTGACCGCACCGAGGTAGTTACCAATCGTCAATTGACCGGTCGGCTGGGCGCAAGTGAGAATAACTGGCTTTGCTTCGCTCATTAGACTTGCGATTGACGGAATCAGCGGCGGCCTTGTCAATCCAACTTATGCCTAGCGTAGCCTCAAAGCTCTATTTTGAAGAGGAATCCTTGGTTTACCTAGGCTTGCAAACTACAATGACTTAAACATTTTTGTCGAATGCATATAGGCTCCTTTATTTTATCGTCTGTCATCTTGCTAAGCTTATTTCAGGGCGCATCGGCTAAATTTCCCGACGACTCTGCAACACCACTCGAAGTGATCGCATTCGCTTCCTGCAACCGCGACGAC